>JAJDAB010000387.1 GCA_029262095.1 Candidatus Hydrogenedentota bacterium | reverse complement strand
AATCCTGCAACAAATCTACTACCGCTACGCCACCGGAAAAACACAAGACGAACGCTTCGCCCCGCTCGGCATGGTCGTCGAACACCTAGCGCAACGCACCTGCGCCGTAATCGACAGCGGGAAGTTTTAGGCAATCCCTTCCCGAATTACTCGGGCCGACCCCGTCCCGTTACCTTGCACAACACATCAAAGAAGTCCGATACACAATCAATACCATAGTCCGCGAAGTTTTTTGGATTGTCCCAGAATTCCGCGAGTCTGCCTTTTCCTTCGCGTTCGTACATGACGATTTTCATCATCATTTGCGCTTTGTCGAGACCGCGTACGAGCCGTGCTTCCGGCGATTTTCCTTCCGCGAGTTCGGCTTGATACTTGCCGAAGCGATTGCCGAATGGGCCGAGCAATTCTTCGGTGATGTGTTGTTCCGCCGCGTGTTTGGCTTCGCTGAAATGCGCATCCGCCGCCGGCATCGGAATGTCCATAATCTTAGCCTCTGCGAGATCGTGGACGATGGCCATGGTCAGTGCTTTGTGCCGGTCGAACTGATCGGGATACTGGTCGACGAACAGCAGCGTCATTAGCGAAACAAAATGGCTGTGCGCAGCAATCGATTCCGGCTCGGGCACGCCGCGCAACACGTAGCCCGCGCGCGCGATCCGATCCAAGGGGTGAATGGTCTCGAATAGCGTGATAACGCGTTCACTAAACGAGTCCGTCACGCGATGCGCCTAGATCGACGGGTCGTCGTCGTCGACACCGCCGTATCGGTCAGGGTTGATGGCCCGCGCGACGCGGGTGGGATCACTTGTGGCGAGCCGCTGCGCCAACAGCATCAATCGGTCAGCCGAATTCTCAGCGGAACCATTTGGTTCGCCGAGCTCATCGCGCAGGGCATGATTTTCGGCTGATGCGCTTTCGAATGCACCAAGGACACGCGCTAGGCGGCTCTCCGTTTCGCCGGCTTGTGTATTGGCCCGCGCGACTTGCGCCGCAGCCTCGGCTTGCAACGCGTTCAAATCGCCTTCCAGAGACCGAACCCGATGCTGCGCCAACTCGAATGCGGACTGCGTTTCTTCAAATTGGCGCTGTACGCGATCGAGTTGTTCAATGGCGTCACTCGCCTCTTTGCGCGCCAAATCCACATCGGCATCCCGCTTCAATCGCGCTTCTTCGAGCGACTCCTCAAGTGCCTGCGTTTGGCTGGCCACCGCTTCGAGGGCTTGACCCCGTCCTTCCGCCGTGTGATTCGCTTGCATCAAACGTTGTTCCAGTTCGGCAATCGTTTCCTGAGTGCCACTCTCTTCGGTGTTGACGGCCGAAAGGCGCTGTTCCAATTCCGCGATACGGGCTTGCTGATGTTCAGCAACCTCAGACATCCGCACCCGATTCGCTTCTACTTGGTCGAGTACGTGTTCTGCCCGTTCCAACGCTTCTTCGCGCGCGGCTCGCGCCTCATCGCGCTCTGTTATGGCAGCATCCCGTTCATTTCTTATCGATTCTGCGCTGGCTTCTAGTTCCGTGAGGCGCTGCAACAACCGGTCATGATCAAGACGGACTTCGCCCAACTCCTGTGCCAGGCTTTCCCGTTCCTCGGAGAGTAATGCTGTTTCCTCCGATTGCCGTTCCCGCACGGAATTTAGCTCCGCTTGCAGCGCTTCCAAAACTTCTGCGCTCGTGTTGGCTGCTTCAGCCTCTACGACGAGCGCCCGCGCTTGCTCTAATGCTTCGTGTTGCGTTGCCAGTTGGTCATGCAGCGATTGGGATTCACGGGCGCGTTCATCCGCCTGGCGATTTACCTCTTCATTCATTTGCGCGCGTTCGGCCTGCAAGCGTTCGATTTCAGCGCGCATACGGCCTAACTCTTCCTCTTTCGATTCGCGCAACGCCTCAATATCTTCTTCAACGCGCGCGTAATCCGTACGCAACTGTGTCAACTCATCTTGTGTCCTGGCGAACGCATCCGCGTGTTCCGCGTCAAGGCGGTCTCGTTCGGTTTCAAGTGCCTCTTCCGATGTCGCCAACCGAGTCCGAAGCGATTCCATTTCGGCCATCAACGCTTCATCAGGTTTTGCGGCGTCCTCCAAGTCTGACTTGAGCGATGCAATCTGAGTTTGGAGCGCCTCTTTCTCAAATTCGCTGTTTTCGAGGGCCGTTTTCGCATCCGCAGTTTCGGAAGCCAATACTTCCGCCCGGACGTCCAACTCGCTCAGGCGCGTCTCGGTCTCCGACATGCGTTCTCGTAGTGGCGACAATTCCGCTTGATGTTTGGCCTCGGCTTCCGCCAACACTTCCGTCTCGCGGAGCATGAGCGCATCGCGCTCCGTCACCGCCTCCACGAGACTTGAATCCGCCGCTTCACGCGCTTCTTCTGCCTCCGCCAACGCGTTCCGCAATTGATCCACCAAGACTTTCATCTCGGCAGCTCCGGTACGATCTGCATCGGTCGAATCCGACGGAACACGTCCGGTCGCTTCTTTGAGTAACATCCGAAGCTCTTCAATTTCTTTTTCCGCGCGGTCCAACTCATCCTGGTGCTCGCTGCGAATCTGTTGACGGATGAGATCGATCTGCGGTGTTGATTGGTTAGGTTTGATGGTGGTGATCGTGCCCGATTCAAATATGCGGCGGAGGCCGTCCGGCAACTCTCGGAGCCGACCTGGATGAATACTGCTCGCGCCGACGACGTAGTGATTGTGATCCAGGAAAATCCGCACAACCCCTTCGAGTTCCTCGAGGTGATCGCGAAACTGTTCGAGCTGGTCGATTAGCAATACAGCGGACTTCGCTTTGGCGACGGGCGTGGGGTCGCCGATCAGGCTACGCACTTGATCCGGAAAGGCATTGGCGGTGACCAGGGCGAGGCCCGTTTTTGCGGTACCCGCCCGCAATCGATTGACGATGGAGTAAAGGAGGTGCGATTTCCCGCACCCCTCATCGCCCACAATCAAAACGGGCAATGGCGACACGGGAATCAAATCAGAGACGTCTTGACAGACCTGGAAGGCTTCATGGTTGCTCTCATCGACCAAGAAATTGCCGAAATTGAAATGGCTCATGAAACCTTCGTCGCTGACAGCGATTATGACATTGGCGTAATCGCTGTACGCTGGTTGCCGCCCCGGCCTTTGCAGCGGTGGCGAACATATCCCCGAACCGAATTGTAGACCTGGACTCTAGACCAGTCAAACATTCAAGTGTAGGAACGGAACGCGGTGCCCAGACCTTAATCCATACCACATCGGACAAGTTGCACGCGCGCGGTGCCTCGCCTGAGTCAACGTGGAATCGAGTGTATACGCTGTATTCGCACTTTTTAGGTGCGCTCGGGCAAATCAGAGGGTGAATCATCGTGTGCCGTTTGATACCGTTCCCAATCGCACTTGAGTAATCACCCATGCGTATCGACATTGCCGCACAGACCGACATCGGCCGCCGCAAGAAAAAGAACGAAGATTTCTACGGCGTGTTTCGCGAAGGTACACCGGATTTGAAACTGTTCAAATCCGGGGCTCTCCTCTGTGTCGCGGACGGGCTCGGCGGACACACCGGCGGTGAAATTGCCAGTAAACTAGCCGTATCCCATGTTAAGGATGTACTCAAGGAGCCGATGCCCGCGGATTCGGGTGGAGACGAAGCTGAACAGGGCCCCATTCCGTTACTTCGTAAGTACATTTTGTCCGCAAACGATACAATTCACAAGACGAACGTAGATGTCATCAAGTCCAGTCGGCCAATGGGGACCACATTGCTCACCGCCATCGTGTCCCCGCGAAAAGTCTATATCGCCAATGTCGGCGACTCGCGGGCATACCACCTACGCGATGGAGAAATCGTCTCTCGGACCCAAGATCATTCCTGGGTCGACGAACAGGTTAAACAAGGATTGATGTCGCGTGCGGAGGCCGAAGTCGATGATCGCCGGCATATGGTTACCCGTAGCATTGGCACCCACCCCGAAGTCGAGGTCGATTCCTACGTGTGGCATGTAGTACCCGGCGACATGTTGTTGCTTTGTACGGATGGCCTAATCAACATGGTGAAAGATCAGGAGATTCGCGAAGTCTTTTCCTCACTGCCCGGACCTGCGGAGATCACCCATCGGCTGGTCGACATGGCGAATGACAACGGGGGGCGCGACAACATCA
>JAJDAB010000386.1 GCA_029262095.1 Candidatus Hydrogenedentota bacterium | reverse complement strand
CAAGGCTGACTAATCGTGGCCGCAAATCAAATCCGCGTCGAATTAACATCGGACACCCGGTTGTTGGCGTCGGTGCGGAGTTTGGTCCGGACGTACTTTCGCGACGCTGGAATCGATGCGGAACGCGTGGTCGAATTGGTGCTGGCCGTTGACGAAGCGTGCAGTAATGCTATGCGCCACGCCTACGACGGACGGACGGATGGCCGCATTGTTATCGAACTGTCCTCCGATCGCGGCACGGTCGATGTGATGCTGCACGACGACGGAACGCCCGCCCGGCCCGATCGGGTCGCACGGAAACCGTTGCAACCGCCTAAGAGTTTGGACGACTTAACAACTGGCGGCCTCGGCGTGCAGTTGATCTACGAAGTGTTTGACGAAGTCGAATACCGCCAGGGCAAAGACCGAGGTAACACGTTACTGATGCGGCTCTCATCTTGAGCGCCACCAACGCGGAAAGACCTAGATATGGAGCTTGAGATAGAAACGCAGGAACGCGATGGCACGTGCATCGTAGTAGTAGAAGGCGAGGTTGATCTAAACACCTCACCCAAACTGCGAACGGTGCTCACCAAACAAATTCCTCGCAATGTGAACGCGGTCGAGGTGGACCTGAAAGCCGTGCCGTATATGGACAGCTCGGGAGTCGCGACCCTAATTGAGGGTTTGCGCGCGGCCGTCTCAAGCGACGCGGAATTCGCTCTCATCGCGCCCTCTTCCGCCGTACTCAAAGTCCTGAAGCTCTCGCGCCTCGACAGTGTATTCACCATCCGTGAGGCGAATTAATGGCGGAGACGGCGAATCCGGCTGCGCAACAGTCGACTTCCCTTTTTGTCATCTTCTTCGGAACCGTTGGCCGGATGACGCTCAATGCGTTGTACCCGTTTGCGCAGGTCGCGGCGATGATCGTCGACACGCTCAACTGGGTGTTCATTAAGCCATTCGGCGGTCACGGTCTTCGGGTTCGCGCCGCAGTTCGCGAGTATGTGCAGTTCGGGTACCGCTCCTTACCCATCGTGGGCCTCATTTGTTTTCTGCTTGGCGCAATCCTGGCCTTGCAGACCGCGTATCAGCTCGAACGATTCGGAGCCACGCGGCTCATCGCAACGCTGGTCGGCGTAGCAGCAATGCGCGAACTCGCGCCGCTCATGACCGCCATCCTTTTAACGGGCCGCAGTGGCTCCGCCATTACCGCGGAAATCGGCACGATGAAAGTCTCCGAAGAAATCGACGCGCTCCATGTCATGGGCATTAACCCGACCAAATACTTAATCGTTCCTAAATTCATCGCCATGGTACTCGCGTTTCCATGCGTCACCATTCTGGCCACGGCAATCATGATCCTCGGCGGAATGAGCATCGGAGTCTTTTACGTGGGCATCGCGCCGAATGTATACCTGAACGTCACAGCCCAAGCGTTGTCTTGGTCGGACTTCTTGTCGGGCATGACCAAGAGTGTGTTCTACGGCGTGGTCGTTTGCTGGGTGGGCGTCTATCGCGGCTTCCAAGTGACCGGTGGTGCCGAAGGTGTAGGTCGAATGACCACGTCATCCGTCGTAACCTCGATTTTCTTAATTATCTTGGTCGATCTCGTATTTACGATCATGTTCGTGGTGCCGGCATAATGTATGCCCGCCATGTTGAACAGCTATACAAGACCTTCTTCGGAATAACGTAAGCGGAAGCATATCGCCGATGTCCACTGAAACAGACCATATCCTCGTTGTCGAAGACCTAGTCGTTCACTACGGAGAACGAAAAGTACTTAATGGCATCAATCTGTCCATTCGCCGTGGGGAAACCTTTGTAATACTCGGCGGCAGTGGTGGCGGCAAGAGCACGTTGTTGCGAAATCTAGTGGGGCTCATGCGTCCAACGTCCGGTCGGATTCTATTCGATGGCGAAGACTTTACCGCGATGGACGACGTCGAGCGCATTGAGATCCGGAAGAAGATGGGGATGTGTTTTCAGGGGTCGGCGCTGTTTAATTCGATGTCGCTTGAAGATAATGTGGCGCTCCCCTTGCGCGAACACACGCAACTAGAACCGTCGACCATCGACATCATGACCAAGATTAAACTCGAGCTCGTGGGGCTCGGTGGCTACGAAGAATTCCTGCCTTCAGCCATCAGTGGCGGTATGAAGAAGCGCGCCGGACTGGCCCGCGCCATGGCCATGGACCCCGAGATAATTTTTTATGATGAACCTTCCGCCGGGCTGGACCCTATTGTGGCGGCCGGAATTGATATGCTGATTCGAAGGATGCAAAGCACATTCAACATGACGAGCGTGGTCGTCACCCACGAAATGGCGAGTGTCGATCTCATCGCGGACACGGTGTGCATGTTGAAACTAGGCGAAGTCGAAGCGATTGGTTCGCCGGAAGAATTGCGGCAATGCGACAAGGAATTCGTGCGTCAGTTTTTTGAACGGCGAGCGGAAGAAGACGATAACGACGACCAACAAGCATTCATTGAGTCGTTGACCGAATAGGCGAATCGAATGGTAGCTCGGAAACATAATTTTACCGGAGTCGAAGTGCGAGCGGGGATACTGGCCGTGGCGAGCATGATCGCCATCGGTGTATTCGTGTTCGTAATCGGTGAGTTCGATCCGTTTCCGGATACCCCTGCGTTTGAGGTCTGGTTTGAAGATACCAAAGGACTGAACAAGGGGGCAGATGTCCGGTACGGCGGAAAACTTGTCGGGCGGGTCGCGGAAATCCGCGTGGAACAGGTGTCGCGACAAGCCCTCGATGACGTCGCACGGTTGCTCATCGATCCCAACGAACCCGGGTTCGAGGCACCCATCCGAAGCGATGGGGGATCGATCCCGCGTATCGTCGTCGCGGTCGTACTGAACGAAGAGATTCCGCTGAACCGCGCGAGCAGCGCGTATATCACGAACACCACACTCACGTCGGACAAGCACCTCGAGATCAGTACAAAATGGTCCGAAGAAGCCAGCTATCAGGTCGCGGGCATGACGACTCTTCCCGTGAACGAAGCCGATCTGTTCGGCATGGCTGGCGAACTTCTTGACACAATCACGAACGAGATCAGCGGCATTGGCGACCTGCTCGGCGTCGATAGCGACGCAGAACTCACCTCCGTAGCCGAGCTTCTCACGACGTTGAACGACGCGATGAAACAGAGCGAAGAGCTCATTGTGAACACGAGCGACATCGTAGATGCCAACCGTGACGAGATCGATCGTATTATTGCGAACGTACTCGAAATCGAAGAGAGTGCGAACTCGGTCTTGCAAGAAATCAATGCAACGATCAAAGAGACCCGGCCGCTCGTGGCCGAGTCGCTGGAACGTGTTCCGCCTTTACTCGACCAATTCGCTTCGGTATCTCAGAAGCTCGAAGATTTGCTGGGCCAATTGGAACCTGTCCTTGGCGATGTTAAATCCATTACCAATAATACAGATGGCCTCATCGAAGATACCGGACCCGAAGTCACCGAGTTGGTCACGGACATCCGGGAAACGGTGCAAAATCTCAATGACCTGATACTGATGCTGCGCGAAAATCCGACTTCGCTCGTGCGTGGCCGGCCAAAAGGGCGCCGAAGCGCAGGGGCGGATTGATGAGAACGAATCTGACGTTGAATACCATGATTGTCGCCATTGCAGCGATTGTTTGCGGATGCGCGAGCACACCGGTTCGATATCTCACGCTCGATATGAATTCAAGCGAATCGATAGACAACGGCGGACCGGTAATTGTCGAAACCGTTGAACTGAGCGACGCATTGCGGCGGCCAGAATTGCTGGTGCAAGCGCGTGAAACCGAGATTGAATATTATAGCGACGCCCATTGGGTCTCGAGCCTGACCGAACTCGTAACGGAGAAACTCGAGGCGGAGTTTGGGGCACCGGCCGAATCGGGGAGTCCTACGCGAATCCGCGTGAAACTATGGCATTTCGGCGAGGATGAAACCGCTGAACCGAATTGTGCTCGCGTAAAATTATCCGTTTCCGCGTGGTCGAAGAATTCATCTCTTCGCGACGATGCAGACTGGTCGCGTATGTACGAAGAATGCGTACCGATTCTTGGTGACGACGTATCTGAAGTTGCTGCAGCACTTTCCACCGGCCTCGAAGTAATTGCTTTACAAATCGCCGAGGAAGTCGCGCGCAATCGCTCCAAACCGTAACCGCTAATTCACAAAAATCGCTTGGCCATTTCCGTGATCCAGTGGTACAATTCAGATGGAGAAAGGAGGTGGTTGTGATGACGGGCAACGCACCTCGTAATACCTCAACAGCCGATCCCGCACGGTGCATCCTAGCGGGAAGCCGTGGCAAGCTGAACGTCATGGGCAAGCGCTTCGGAGTGGAAGTGCTGGACGTTGGCGACCACGGAATTCGTGTTTCATTTCCCTTTGCAGATTGGCCTACCGAAGGCATGCCGGTCGAGTTGGACTTGCCCTCGGACCAGGGATTCGTTCGGTACCGCGCCACGGTCGCATACGAGCCTGAAACGGCCTATGTCGCTGGTCTGGTCCTTCGCGACCCCACAACCTGCGAGCCGGAAGTCGCGCAACGTGGCCATTGTCGAGTGCCGACCGATTTAACGTTCCAAGTGAAGGAATCGTTGCATCCGCGTAAATTCGATGCGTTTGTGATCAATCTATCCGTGGGTGGCGCACTGCTGCGATCCGAGCTGGCCGCTGAACCTGGACGTGCACTGGATATCGAGCTGTCTTTGCCGTTTCATTGTGTGGAATCAATTCCGGCCCTTGTCGTGTACGCAGCACCGGAAGGCGAATCCGCAGACGGTCAACTGCTCGGAGTCCAGTTTCAACAAAACCGGCCAGAAACGGCGACGGCGATCACCGAGTACATCGATCACCGTCTTCAAGCAATCTGCTAGCGGGCTAGGCCGATTAGTTGGTCAAGTTTTCGGGCTCTTGAGCTGTGAGCGCCTGAATCGCGGGCTTATAACCCGCCCGCCCAGTGAGTGATGTGGGTTCCTGGTCCGGCTCAGGCCTGGCCACCACGGGACAATCTGATCCTCAAACCACGCGATGTAATAAATTATTGACAAATTCGCGCTATACGGATATTCTATGCGCGTAAGATCGATGAATATGTAAGGGTTACGTGGCAGTGCTAAAGTTCGCCGTCAACAGCAAATCGGCGTCCGGCCTGGCTAAACTAATTCGGTCGGAATGCCGATGTAGCGTGTGTGATGGGGGGATACGAGTTCGTGCCTGACCAGCGGTATAGGGTGGGGTTCACCTTGCGGCGCATTCTGAATGCAGCCGCGGTCGCGGTCGTGTGTGTCCTCATCGAACCGTTGATTGCCCACGCCACCGTCCGTGAAGAAATCGATACCGGCGCTTTCGCGGTACTCCGAAATGGGCGCGCACTGTTCCTCGAATGCCGTCTACCCCAGGGAAAGCAGGCTCGACCATTTCTGCAGCAATACCTGAAGCCCAGCGTCAAGCCCGATGTTTATGAAGGCCGTATGGCCGTCGCCATCCCGTATAAAGATCTGAACCCCGCTGCACAACGTAAAGTGACTTTGGCGTTATGGCGCGCGGACTTTGTCGACGAACAGGGCTGGCACCACACCGTTGCGTTTACGGGCGCAGAACAAGAAACCCTTTGGTCGCTGGCGGAATGGTTGACCGGCAGGGGTACGAACGCACAGGCCATTCAAAAAGCCAATAGCATGCCGTCCGCCGCGTTACGTGCCGGCCAACGAATCATTATCCCACACGAATTATTGTTGCCGGCGATGCGGTTACCGACGCCGCGGCCCGTAACCACTCCGCAGCCCACCTTAACGGCTGCAGATGCGAAACTGGCATATATCACCCGAGGTGGCCAACAATACGGCGTATACAAATTGAAGCCGGGCGAAGCGATTTATTCCGCGGTTGGCGTACGCTTTACGAATTTCGAAGATCATAGCGACATTTTGCGTGCACTCGACACCATCATCACCGAGAGCGGCATCAAAAACCCGCGAAAACTAAGGCCAGGATCGAGAATATACGTGCCGGTCACCATGTTAGCCGATCGGTTCAAACCCGTGGGTTCCCCGGACCGTCAACGGTACGACGAAGTCATTAAGACCGCGAAGGAAATGCGTGCAAATGGACCCGTGGCCAAAGATCTGGCGGGTGTCGCTGTCGTATTAGACCCTGGTCATGGCGGCGCGGATCCCGGCACCCGGCGGGTCGACAAAAAGTTCATACTCTATGAAGACGAAATTGCGTATGACATCGTGTGCCGCATTAAGCGCAAACTGGAAGCGCAAACGGCCGCCCGCGTTTATGTGACCATGTACGATCCGAGCCAGAAATTTGAGCCGTCCGATCGTGAGAAATTCGAGCTGGACAAAGACGAGGTAGTGTTGACGACGCCGCGTTTCGCAAACGGCGATGCCCGCTTGTCCGCGAACTTGCGCTGGTATCTCGCCAATTCGATTTACCGAAAAGAACTTAAAGCGGGAACTGACCCCAACAAAGTCATTTTCACGAGTGTGCATTGCGATGCGCTGTTTAATGGCAGTCTGCGTGGCACGATGGTTTACGTGCCGGGCGCCCAGTATCGCCGTGACACCGGCACCGGCTGGCCGCCTGCCGTATACGCGAAGTATTCCGAGGTCAAAGAGAAGCGTAGCTTCACTTCGTCCGCCACGGAGCGTAAACGCGACGAGGCGTTATCGCGCAATTTCGCCCAGAGTGTGTTGAACGCGTTGCCCAAGTATCGGATCAAACGCCACTCGCCAGGCGACCCAATCCGTAACGTTATTTGGCGAAATGGCGGTCGAGCCATCATTCCCGCAGTACTTCGTAACAACGAAATCCCGACGAAGGTCTTGATCGAGACCGCGAACCTCACGAACGACACCGACTGTAAATGGGTCTCTCAGCCCTGGTGGCGGGACCAATTCGCTGACGCTTACGTCGCCGCATTGAAGGATTATTTTAACTAGACTCGTGCGCCGCCCGACCTGCCGGGCGTGTTTATACCCGGACGGCTCCCTGCGCTAAGTTCTTTCAATCTCCCTCCCGAATTGCTACACTGTTCGGCTCTGTCTAAAGTCCGAAAAGCAACCACAATTACAGAAAGTGGGAACACCTGATGAGCGATCAAGTTAAAGCGACCAATATTACGTGGCACCACGCGGACATTACGCCGGAAGACCGGGCAAAACAGAACGGCCATAAGGCGGTGACCCTTTGGTTTACGGGTCTTTCCGGTTCAGGTAAATCCACCTTGGCCCATGCGGTGGAAAATGCCTTGTTCGAAAAGGGTTGCCGCACGTATGTGCTGGACGGTGACAATGTCCGCCACGGACTGAACAAAAACCTCGGTTTCTCGCCTGAAGATCGCACCGAGAATATTCGCCGGATTGGCGAGGTGGCCAAGCTTTTCAACGAAGCGGGCGTATTGGCTTTGACCGCTTTTATCTCGCCGTACCGAGAAGATCGCGATGCGGCGCGAGCAATCGCTGGCGAGGGGACCTTCTTCGAGATCTACGTGAAGTGTGCGCTCGATGTTTGCGAGGAACGCGATCCCAAAGGCCTATACAAGAAAGCCCGCGCCGGCGAGATCCCTGAGTTCACGGGTATTTCGGCTCCGTACGAAGAGCCGAACGACGCGGAAATCGTGGTCGACACCGGGGAACAATCGTTGGACGAATCGACCATTGCCGTGTTGGATGCGTTGCGCGCTGCTGGGGTAATCGAGTAGGGGTTTCCCTCCCAAGAACACCACCATATATTGCGATCATTTCGGGGCTGTGCTACCATCCGCGCCGACTTGAAGGGTGTTCGTATGCGCTTCGGAAGACGTAATAAAACGGGTTCTATGTGGGGTCGGCTTGCAAATGCCGACGATCCCGACAACGAGCGAAGTGAAGAAGAGCCAAGGTTTCATCACGAGGGCGATCCAGCTCAGGCGCTACTGAACGTCCTGGGCCGGTTTCAGCGCCACTATCTCCGCGGTCGAGAAGGCACTAATCAATCTGAGTGGTCCGACGATTGCATGAATGCACTGATCGACGCCGTCGATGTTGCAGTGGCGCAACGTTGGCAAGAGGTGGTTTCGGTATTGACCGAGACCGCCCGTGTGCTTCAGACCTATGAAGATGCTGACCAAGCGAATGCCTGTGTTCCGTTTCTTACCTCCAGCCACGAAGTGCTGTGCCACATGGTGGGCGATTTACTTACCGGGCAAATACGCCCGGGCCTAATTCGAAAGTGGGATGTGCTGTATGAACGCGCTCAGTCGGATATAGAGGCGGCCGGGATGGCGTTGGTACAAGACGAAGTGTCTGACCAAGAGTTGGCCTATGAAGCCTTTGGCGGTGACTCGCAACAGAAATCACCATTCGATGAGCCGTCTCCGGATACGCCATCGGAATTGAGCCCATCAGAACAAGTCGCCGAGTCACAAACCGTCGATTCGGAACCCGCAGCCGACGAGCCAGAACCGCCATTCCCCTTCGAACTCCCTGAATTATCTGATGACGTGGCGAGCGATCCGTTCGATGCGCCGGTACTCGATGATCTACCCGACCTCGCTGAACCCAGTGAATTGATTCCGACCATCGAAGCGGCTGCCGTTTCGGAATTCGAAGCGGAGCATCCCGCGCCGGACGAAGACTCCGAACCGCGCATTCTCTCATTCCCTGGCCATTCGGTCGCCGATGCCCCGCCAACCGAGGTGGATTCGGACTCGCTGGACGAGGAAGTCGTTACCGACCCACCGACTTTAGAACTCGAAGCGGATATCGATGAACCCGTAGCGCAAGCGCCAGCCGAAGTCGAACTCGAAGCGCAACCCGAAGAACCCGGCGTCACGTCGGACGACAAAATATCCGGGGTTCTCGATGCGGCGTGTGAAGCACTATCGAATATGACGGAGAGCTTGGACGCTTTTGAAACGCACGTCCGGGAACTTGAAGCGCGCGCTGACGAATCTGAATGGGATGGCGCGGCGGCGGCTTGTCGATCGGTATTACGATTGCTCGAAATGTTGGAGGCTCGCAATATTGAACCGACCGATCGCTTTCTGGAATTGGCGTATGGCTTTAGCGGCGTGTATGTAGAGTCACGCGATTCCGTGAGCACGGATGAATATCGAGCATTTCAAAAGGACTGTGTATCGTTGCTGCAAGAATGGATGGATGAACGTAGCGAGCCGGCGGCTGATTCAATCGCCGCCGATGAACCAGCACCTGTGATCGCGGAGCCAGAGCCCGTAGCCTCCGAAGAATCGGCACCGAACGATGAAGACCCCGCGTTGACAGATTTGCTGAACACCGTGCGCGCCGCGATGCAAGGCGGACGCCCGGCGAATGCAAAGCTACTGATGTTGGAAGCGGCGGCAAGCATAGCGCAGGATCAGGAAGGCGATGCAGCCAAACTGGTTGGGGAAGCCGAACGCGCCTTAAGTGACAACACACGCGCGTTGGAAGCGGCCCGGAACGCGGTTCAAGATCACGAAAACGGTGTAAGCGAAACGGCGGCCAAAGTTTCGGAAGCGCAACACGGCCACGAGGACCATCGTCGGCAGACGGCGCTATATGTCGAACAATTGGAACAGTCACAAAGCAACGTCGATGCTCTGGATGAGCAAATTCGCGAACTGGAGAAAAAGCGCGAGGCGGCCGAAACAGATCGAGCCGCTGCAGAAGAAGAATTGGAAATTGCCCGCGCGATTGAAGAAGACCATGAAACCCAGGTCGAAGCAGTGCGAAATGAAGAGCGGGATGCGCGACTACGGCTCGAAGAAGAACGTGGCCGAGCCAAGGCGTTGCAAAACAGCCGCCGCGACTTGGAGCGCGCAGTGATTGCTCAACGCGAACTATTGGCGCGCCAGCGTCAATCGACACACGACATTGAACAGACCATCGCGCACACGCGCGATTCGGAAGCCGGTGAATCGGTTGCAGAGCTCGATTCGCTGTTTTGATTCAGGTCTATAGACCGCATAAGTAAACGCGGCTGCAGGTAAAGGATGTACCGAGGTGCGCGGTAGACGCGATATTGTTGGGGCGGTGGACTTCGGATCCCATACGATCCGGGTGCTTATCGCCCGCCAAGCGCCAGACGGTCACATCCAAGTTTTGGGCCACGGCAGCGCGCCCGGCAAGGGCAGTGTCGTCAATGGGGTCATTCAAGACCGCAACGCCGCCCGTGAATCCCTCAAGCGGGCCCTCCGCCAAGCCGAACGCGAGAGCCGCTGTAAACCCAGTTCGTTATTCTGCGGCGTCAACGGCCGCAAAGTCGAGACCTTCATCCGCGAAGGCAACGTTGAAATTGAAAACGGCGAAGTCGAAATCGATCATCTCGCCGAAGCACGGGACATCGCGTCACGAGATTTATTGGCTCCAGGCAAAAACATCACGTCATCCGTCACGTCTCAGGAATGGTATGTCGACGGAATGCGTGTGGCTGAACCACTCGGCATACGCGGCCAGGTTCTGAAAGGCCGAATTCACTTCGCCCGTATTCCTGGTGTCGTGGAAGATAACATGGCGTCCTGCGTTGATTCGCAACGCCGGGAGCTGGAGGACGTGATCTTCCTTCCCTTGGCAGCATCATTGGGCTGCCTCACGCCCGAGGACCGGGAATTGGGTGTCGCGGTCTTGGATCTCGGCCGCACAACAACTGGGTTAGCGGTGTTTCGTAACTCGCAAATATTAGATACGCGGTCGTTCAATTGGGGCGCATATCATCTGACCCGCGATGTGGCGGCGGGTTTGCATGTGAGTTTCGACGAAGCGGATGAATTGGTCGAGGAATACGGTATCAATCCCGCCCTGATCATGATGGCGCTGGAAGAAGAAGACGGGATTCCCCTACCGAACGGTGATGGGGCGCCAGAGCGAATTCAACTACGCACGTCGGTGCCCGGTGCGCCGGATTCTGTGGACCGGCGCGTATTGGAAGAGATCGTATTCGAACGGGCCAAAGAGTTGCTAGTGCAAGTCCGGCAACACCTTCATGCGCGAGGCCTCATTCAAGGGTTGGTGCGCGGCGTCGTGCTAACAGGCGGCGCGAGTAAACTCACCAACCAGGCGATACTCGCCGAGGCGGTTTTCGATGTGCCGAGCCGGATCGGATTTCCGAACAGTGTCGAAATTCTGCCGGACCCTGCACGGTCTCCGGAGTATTCAGGTGCAGTGGGCATCGTCCTGCACGCATTCGATTATCGAAACGCGGTACGAAACGGTCGCGTCGAAGCGAATGGCGCGATGGTGTCGTTGTCCCGACGATTCGGTAGGTTTTTCCGACGCTATTTTCTCTAGTTGGCGACCCTTCGGCTTCGCAATTGTGGCCGAAATTTGATATATTTTCGCCGTATCATTGTGCGGACGCTTAGACTACCGCCGCCCTTTCCCAGTCCACCCTGCCCCAAAAATGCGAACAGGAAGACCTCATGCGAAACGTAACCACCTTCACCGTTGTCCCTAAACTCCCGCCATCGCTTGCGAAGTTATCGACCTTGGCGTGGAACTATTGGTGGTGCTGGGAACCCGAAGCGATCGAATTGTTTCAGCGGGTTGATCGCGATGTTTGGGAGGCGACCGGCCAATGTCCCGTCCGGCTGCTCGGCGAAGTTTCTCAAGAGCGCTTGGAAGAGCTGTCCACCGACGAAAGCTACCTATCCAACCTCGAACGGGTCGCCGCTCGACAAGAACAATACCTTTCCTCGGACGGTTGGCTGGAGAATCACCCCCAGGTCGCACCGGATTTTAATGTCGTGTATCTCTCCGCGGAGTTCGGAATTCACGAGTCGCTATCCGTCTATTCGGGCGGGCTCGGGGTGTTGGCGGGCGATCACTTGAAAAGCGCAAGTGATTTGGGAATTCCATTGACGGGAATCGGGCTGTTGTACCGAGAAGGCTATCACCGGCAATACCTGAACGCCGACGGTTGGCAGCAAGAACGTTACCCGCACAATGACGTCCACCAGTTGCCGCTGACGCTCGTCCGCGACGCGAATGGCGGGGAGTTGACGGTGTCCATAGCGCTGCCGGAAAGCGAAGTCTCTGTGCGCGCCTGGGAATGCCACGTTGGCCGGGTAACGCTGTATTTGCTGGATACTGATTTCGAGGCAAACGGCGAGAATGAACGAGAAATTACAGCCCGCCTCTATGGCGGTGATCGCGACACGCGGATTCGCCAGGAAATCGTGCTGGGTATGGGTGCCGTCCTAATGCTGAAAGCGATGGGACGCGTGCCGACGGTGTATCACATGAACGAAGGGCATTCCGCGTTTATGGCGCTCGAGCGGATTCGGCAATTGATGAAAGCCGAATCATTGACATTCGATCATGCACTGGAAGCCGTGAAAGCCGCGAGCGTATTCACAACGCATACGCCCGTCCCCGCCGGAAACGACACATTCGATCCCGCGATGATCGAACACTTCTTCGACAGCTTTGCTGAAGACATCGGCATTCCGACGAAACGGATTCTCGATCTAGGCCGGCAAGACCCATCGGACGAAAACGAACCATTCAACATGACGGTGCTGGCGATCAACGCGTCCAGCTTTGCCAATGGCGTGGCCCAACTCCACGGAGCGACGGCGCGAGGAATGTGGTCGCGCGTCTGGCCGAATGTACCGGTGGACGAAGTGCCGATCGCAGCCATCACCAACGGCATTCATCCACGATTCTGGATCTCCCGGGAAATCGCGGAGCTCTTCAACCTCTATATCGGACCTGCATGGATTAGCACACCATCCGATCCAGACGTGTGGAAACGCATCGCGGACATTCCGGATGCGGAATTGTGGCGCATGCACGAACGGCGCCGCGAACGTCTAGTTGGATTCGCACGGCGTCATGTCGCTGCCTGCGTGGAAAAGCGTGGCGGTAGCACGGCCGAGTTGCGCGCTGCGGCGGAAATATTGGACCCGGAAGTATTGACGATTGGTATTGCCCGCCGGTTCGCGACCTACAAGCGGTTGACGTTAATCTTGTCGGACTTGGAACGGACATTGAAATTGGTTCGCCACCCTTCCCGGCCAATTCAATTGGTATTCTCGGGAAAGGCCCACCCGCAAGATACGCAGGGTAAGGAATTTATCCGCGACATTGTCCACTTCATTCGCAAGAATGACCTGCACCACCGCGTCGTCTTTCTCGAAGATTACGACATCAACGTCGCGCGCCATATGGTGCAGGGCGTCGACTGTTGGCTCAACACACCTCGGCGTCCATTGGAAGCGAGTGGGACGAGCGGGATGAAAGCGGCGGCCAACGGCGCGCTCAACATTAGCATCCCAGATGGTTGGTGGGCCGAAGGTGAACTTCTAGGTGAACACGGCTGGAGCATCGGCAGTGGCGAGCGCTATGAACACACGGACGAACAAGACCGGGTCGAGAGCGAAGCCTTGTACGAGATCATTGAGCGCGACATCACGCCCTTGTTCTACAACCGTGGGAGCGACGGACTGCCCCGCGAGTGGATTCAACGGATGAAGTCTTCGATTTCGAATTGTCTGCCCATGTTTAATACGCACCGCATGGTCTCCGAGTACGCCGATCGCGCCTATGTGCCTGCTATGGCGCGGCGAGGCGCGTTACGTGAAAATGGCCGCGCCGGATCGAAAGCGCTGTCGGACTGGAAACACAGGGTGCGAGGCGCTTGGCCTAGTGTATCGGTCGCCTCGGTTGAATCTGGACCGACGGAGAGCCTGATGTATGGATCGGCGCTCAAGGTCACGGCGACCGTTCAGTTGGGGGCGTTGACGGATAAAGACGTCAACGTTGAAGCGTATTACGGGGGCGTGGATACCTATCGGCAACTCAAGACCGGAACGGCGTTGTCCATGACCTGTACGGACAAGCTCGAAGACGGCCTCTACCGCTACGAGGGCGCGGTGCCGTGTGACAAAACGGGCCGGTTGGGATTTGCGGTGCGGATACTTCCGCAACACGAAAGCCTCGCGAACCGGCATGAACTCGGGTTAATTGCCTGGGCCTAATAGCACCACGCGTTGCCCCAGCACCCTACGCTGGGTATAGTACTCGCGCTGAACAACCGGTTGCGGATTTCGCACGGTTGGGAACGGGGAATCCCTCATGATTATCGTAATGGGCTCGCGCGATCCGGAAGCGATTGCGCAGGTCGTAAAGAAAATAGAAGCATTCGGTTATCAGACACATCTCATTGAAGGTGTCGAGCGCACGGTAATCGGAGCCGTCGGCGATGAACGCGGCAAAGATCGACTCCGCTCGCTTGAATCCTTTCCGGGCGTCGAAAGCGTCGTCCCCATCCTCAAACCTTACAAGCTGGCGGGAAAGGAGTTGCGCACCGAGAACTCCGTTTGCCGGGTCGGAAATGCGGAAATTGGTGGCGGCAAATTTTGCGTTGTAGCGGGCCCGTGTTCGGTTGAAAGCCGGGAACAAATAATCGAATCGGCGGAGATCGTTCGCGATGCCGGGGCCACCATGCTACGCGGTGGCGCCTACAAACCCAGAACTTCGCCCTATAGCTTCCAGGGCATGGAGGAAGACGGGCTCAAATTGCTTCGGGAAGCGGCGGACGGCGTTGGACTGCCGTTTGTCACGGAAGTGATGACACCGGAACAAGCGCCGTTGGTCGCCGACTATGCAGACATGCTTCAGATTGGCGCACGAAACATGCAGAATTTCGGGTTGTTGAAGGCCGTTGGAAGAACGTCGAAGCCCGTGTTCTTGAAACGCGGTATGATGTCGACGATTGAAGAGTTGCTGATGTCGGCGGAATACATCATGTCCGAGGGCAATGCGAATGTGGTTCTCTGCGAACGCGGCATCCGCACGTTCGAAACGGAAACGCGCAATACCATGGATTTGAGTGCCGTGCCTGTACTGAAAAAACGCACGCACTTGCCGGTAGTAGCGGACCCCAGTCACGGCACCGGGCATTGGGAGTACGTCGCGCCGATGGCCAAGGCAAGCGTCGCGGTTGGCGCAGATGGTCTTATGATAGAAATGCACCCCCGTCCGGAAGAAGCCTTCTCGGACGGCGCTCAATCATTGAAGCCCGCGCGGTTTGCGGCACTCATGAACGAACTGAAACCCTATATCGCACTAGCGGGAAAAACGTTGTGAGGCGATTATGACGCCCAAAAATTCAGAAGCAACAACCGAAGAAATCGAACAGGACGAAGTCCTGGAGAACGACGACCTGGAGTCGTTGAGTCGCGATGAGACACGGCAAGCGCTCTACGCCTTACTGTTCGTGAGCGACCGGCCAGTGAGCGCGGCCCGGCTCGCTGAAGTGTTGGGCGACGCGGACAAGCATGTTGTGGAAACCTTACTCGAGGAGCTGAAGAGCGAAATCGAGACTGCGGATGTACCGTTCGCGTTGCGGGAAATTGCCGGCGGCTATCAATTTACGACACGGCCGGAACACGCAATTTGGATCAAACGCTTCCTGCAAATCAAAAAGCGAAATCGCTTATCGAAAGCAGTGCTTGAGACGCTCTCGATCATCGCGTACAAAC
>JAJDAB010000385.1 GCA_029262095.1 Candidatus Hydrogenedentota bacterium | reverse complement strand
CGCCGCGATGGCTACGATAATCGCAATAGTCGCCAACGTATTTCGCACACTCATGACTCTAGGTCCTCCTCGGTATCGCTCCTCGGACCGATGGCGATTCCGCTCAAGCGTTCTACACTAACCGCGTGTTGGTGAAACGCTGCTAGGGCATCGAGATAATTGTTACGTGCTCGAAACCACGCGCGCTGCGCATCAAGCACATCCAAGAGGTCGAACTTTCCGGCTTCGTATCCGCGCAACGATTTCGCATGCGTCTCTTCGGCCAAAGGCAATACGTCCTGCTGCAGCGATTCCGCACGTTGCTTCGCCGCAGCGAGTGTTTCATGTACGTTAGAGAGACCAGCGAACACATTCGATTCGGCTACGCGCCGTTGTGCCGCAGCCCGCGAAACCAGGTGTTGCGCTTCCTCCGAAGCACCCTGATTACGGTTGAAGATTGGCAACGGCCAACGTACTCCAAACTCCAGCCGCTCTTCACGAGACGACTCGAAATCCGATTGCGTACGAGCAAGGTCAAAGCCTGCGCCCCGATTTCGGGTGAATGAATTCGTTTCGCGTTCAGGCAGTCCGGCGGAACTGATGCCCAGCCAAATAGTTGGGTTCGGGAATCGCCCCGCGCGCTCCAACTCGAACTGTGCTTCGCGCGCAACGATCTCGTCCGCCCATCGGGCAATATCGGGATTCTCCCCTATGGCATCGACGAGCGTCTCGAATTCAGGAATCGGGTACACGTCTCCCAATGCACCGGCGGCTTTTGTAAACATCGCCTCGCGTCCACCCCACATGCTAACGAGGCGAGATCGCGCCGCGACGAGTCGATGTTCCGCATCCGTCACTGCGATTCGATCGTTGGCTACGGCGATCGCGGCCTTGTTCGATTCCAGCGGTGAAACTTTCCCGGCGTCCACGCGAATGGAAATCGCGTGCTGCGTCCGTTCGCTCAAGGTCAAGAGCTCACGTGCAAGCGCCAATCGTTCTTGGCTCGCTACGACGCCGACGAACGCGGCAAGGGTCTCGGCCATAACGTCGGCGCGAACCGCTTCATAGTCCCAGGTCGCGAGTTCACGTTTCTGCCGTGCCAGCCGGACACGCTTTGCGCGTTTGCCGCCAATTTCAATCGTTTGCGACAAGCTCACGGTAATTTCGGCGTCCCGAAATCCAGATCGCGCGCCCGATTGACGCTGAATTCCCCGCGAACCGCTAGAACTGAGCGCAGACACAGGTACATTGACCGAATTGCCTCCGCCAACAGGAACGGCGACAGAGCCCGCACCGATCGCAGCGCCGAACGATGATGATCGCGTACGTTGATCCGGCCCGGAGCCAAGCCGAACGTCTTCGAATTCGATCTCTAGCTCCGGGTTCGGACGGAGCCCCGCCTGTACGATTCGCGCATCCGCGACTCGCTGATCCCATTCGAATACTTCAAGACGGGGGTTCTGTTCCATCGCCATCGCCAACGCTTCGTCGATGGTCAATTCATCAGCAGCAGCGGCAAACGATACCGACGTCAATACGAGTGTCCACCAACAGCTGTATTTAGTTTTTGAGGAGACGGAGTTCATTCCGCAATTGCTCCAGATGGATCGTAATCCTAGTTTCAACGCGACACAGTTGTATCGCGCTCAACAGAAACAAACGAGAGGACCGATCTCAGAGGAGCAGCGGAAGGGTAGCACCAGATCCGGGAGATGAGCTGGTATGAATAACTTGGTCTGTCCGGGATGCGAATCCAAGGACATCGACTGACGCATCGTCAAAACTTGTTGGGCAGGCTGACCCGTCAGGCCGATTTATCGAAACAGGTTCAATGGCAACCCGCCCCGTTGTCATTAGCGGAATGTCGATACATGCGCCACAATCATCCGTCTCCACATCACGTGAACACACGATCCGATCATTGCGATCCGGGGATTGCGACTTAGCGGCTTCTTTGCAACAGTCGATCCCTGATGTTTCGACTTCGATGTGGCCATCTGCGCCGATACACAAGACTTGAGCGGCACCGCCCTGATGAATTCCCACGGCGCAAAAAGCGATAAGAACGACTATCGTCCACAGACGTTGCCGATTGATCTCTAACGGACTCATCACCAGAGTATACCGGAACGGTCCACGATTCGCGACACAAATTTAACCTGCTTGGTTCGGAAAAGCCTAGAATCGCCACTATCGGTGCGGTGTTTGTGTCTATTGATTAGTATGCACTCTTGGCGTTTTCTCTATCGTCTACCGCTAAAATCAGTCCGCTTGAATGAGAATGAGAAGTCAAAATCGGATATATTTTTAACCAGCACTATGGCTTCCAACATTTATCGAGGCATCAATTGGTAATCGCATTCGCGCAGCAGCAACGACAGTAGCGTTATCGATGCTGTTTAATTCCATCACGTTCGTCCTCTTCTTCAGTCTCGTACTCCTGTTACATAGCCTACCCTTCTCTTGGAAGATCAAGAAGTTTAACTTGCTCGTTGCGAGCTATTTGTTCTACGCCGCCTGGAGCCCGCCGTTCGTAATCCTGATATGGATATCCACGGTCGTAGATTGGTTTGCGGCTGCCGGAATGTACCACGCGAAAACACCGATCCGACGGCGCATATTTCTCCTGATATCGCTGTCCGGCAACCTTGGGCTCCTGGCTTTTTTTAAATACGGCGCGTTCGTACTCGACAACTTTGTGCGGATAGTTCAAGGCTTTGGAATCCAATACGAACCCGCCGCGTTCGATATCATTCTCCCCGTTGGCATTTCGTTCTACACCTTTCAGACCCTCTCCTACACCCTCGATGTGTATCGCGGAAACACTAAACCTTGGCGGTCATTTCTAGACTTCGCTCTCTACGTCACGTTCTTTCCGCAACTTGTGGCTGGCCCCATCGTTCGCGCCGCGGATTTTCTGCCGCAGTGCTCAACGCCACGCACCGCGTCGCCTTCTCAACTCTCATGGGGTCTCATACTCCTACTGGTCGGCCTAGTGCAGAAAGTCCTTATCGCCGACACGATGATGGCACCGATTAGCGACGCGGTGTTCAGCCACTCCGGCAGTCTCGAATGGCACAACGCCTGGGCGGGAACGCTGGCCTTCTCAGTACAAATCTTCTTCGACTTCGCAGGCTATTCAACATGCGCTATTGGCGCTGCTTTGTGTTTAGGGTTCGCGCTGCCCGACAATTTCCGGTACCCCTACGCAGCAATTGGGTTCTCCGAATTCTGGCGACGCTGGCATATCAGCCTCTCGAGTTGGCTGCGGGACTATGTCTACATTTCGTTGGGCGGTAACCGTCACGGCATTATTCGTGTACGTGTCAATTTAATGATCACCATGTTGCTTGGCGGGTTATGGCATGGTGCCTCATGGACCTTCATCGCCTGGGGCGGGCTGCACGGACTGTACCTGATTGCGGAGCGACTCGCCGATCGCCTAGGCGTGATGGCCTGGATCGCCAGCGGTTTTTGGCGCCAGATATTCGCTGCGGGTGCCACCTTTTTAGCCGTGTGTTTTACATGGGTCCTTTTTCGCGCTCAATCCTTTGACCAGGCCTACGAGATAGCGCGGAGTATGATAGGTCTTGAGCGCGCCGATGCCTCCGGCGTTCTCGGAGGCGCTCGAATCCTGACCGCAGGCATCGTGACGGTGTGTGTCTTCGGCTATCACTGGTGCATGCGTGATTCCGACCTCGAACACCTCGCGAGCAGGACCCCGTGGTGGTTGCGGGGAATCGCGATTGCGTGCTTGATGTTGATGGTGCTTTGGGCTTCAACGGGTGGAGAAAGCCGTGCCTTCATCTATTTCCAATTCTAAGAGCCGGTTGCCCGAAGTGTCCGTACGGCGCCTTTGGATTCTAGCGGCGGTTGTCTTTTGTTTATCCCTCTTCGCCATAGAAGTCATGGCAAGGGTGCAAGGGTATAAACCGATGGTTCAGGATTCGAAAGAACTATGGTGCTACCAC
>JAJDAB010000384.1 GCA_029262095.1 Candidatus Hydrogenedentota bacterium | reverse complement strand
GTAACCAGAATTAGAGGCTTTGGCATTAGGTCATTTCAGGGTGAGATATTCTGTTTGCCGCAGCGCAGCAAGAAGTGAACATTTTATCCCACGCAAAGCTGTCAAGCAATGTAATATCACGAGCCATTCGGCCCTTCAAGTTGAATTTCATTCTATACTTAAGTAGTTTAAGCTTGTATTTATTCATTCCGCCCGGACACGAGTGCGGCATTGAGCGAAGAAATAGCCGTTAACTTTCAAGAAAGCGCTTCGAGAGATCATCGCGTGGAAAATGTAGTTTGAAGAATAAAGGGCTTCCGAGAATTCTTGTCGTCGACGATGAGAAACATGTGCGGGAAGCGATTTCCAGCTGGTTTTTCCAGCGGGGGTTTCATGTCTGTGCTGCGGAAAACGGCAAGCGAGCTGTCGATATCTGCGAAGCTGAAACGTTCGATATCATTCTAATCGATCTTGAAATGCCCGTGATGAAAGGGTGCGAAGCCATCAAAGTGATTCGGGCCTCTAGGCCGGAATTACCCATAGTCGTTTACAGCGGCTACTCTCCCCAAATGCAAGATGCCGCCGACTTGGGCGCGACGCGGGTTCTGCAGAAGCCGTTGGGTTTGCGCGAGCTGGAGTCAGAAGTCCGCGCTTGCTTATCCGATTAAGCGTCACATTTCTACGTTTAGCAGGAACGTCCGCCGTTGGCGGTTGGTCCTGCCGCCGCTGGCTGTAGCGGTGGCAACGGCTCGGGCAAGATGCCCTTTGCCCGATTCCACATGAGCAGGCCTTCAACTATCATCCAGACTTGCAAGACTTCGATAAATAAGCCAATACCCACCAACCGCCAATCGATGACATCTTGTCGTAGCCAGCCGGTTATTTGATGAATCATTGCCCACGCGGGCAGGACGATCATCAAGAACATGGGAACGACCAAAAACCAGATTGGCTTGTTGTGGCGAATGAGGTAGAACGCGATCACCATGAACGACAGGCCGGCGAGCAACTGATTTGTCGCCCCGAACAACGGCCAGAGAATGAGGCCGCCGGAACCTGGGCCGTTCGGTCCAGGCAATAACGCGATGGATAGCCCAGCAGCCACCGCAACGCCGGTCGCGACGTATTTGTTGCGGAGCGGTGCAATCCCAACCGCGTCTCCTAATTCCTGCACGACGTAGCGGGTCAGGCGGGTTGCAGTGTCGAGGGTAGTCGCGGCGAAACAAGCGACCATCACGGCGATAATACCGATCGCTAATTCCAGCGGGATTCCGATCGCGGCGACCATGTTGGCCCCGCCTTCGACAAATGCTCCGACTTTCTGGACGAGCCCCATCTCTTTCCAGTTGCCGCCGTAGTATTGCTGCCAAGCCGCCGCCCCTGTGAACGTTGTGCCTTCCCGTTCGACGCCCATACCCAAGCCCGCGCAGCATGCGAGGATGACCAGCACCGCCAACGCGCCTTCGAGCAACATCGCGCCGTAGCCCACATATTGCGCTTCCGTTTCAACGCGAAGCTGCTTGGAGGTCGTACCGGATGAGACGAGGCAGTGGAATCCGGACACGGCACCGCAAGCGATTGTAATGAAGAGGAACGGAAAGATGGGCGGTGCGCCGGGGACATCGTATTGAATTGCGGGGGCGACGAGGGGCGGGTGTGCGATAAACAGTCCAACGACCAATAAAATGAGCGCAACAACGAGTTGATGCGAGTTAACGTAATCGCGTGGTTGCAACAATAGCCAAACCGGCAGCACACTGGCGATGAAGCAATACACGAAGAGAATAATCGTCCAAATCACAACCGCCGATCCGAGGCCTTCGATGAATCCCACGTCTGGGCCGGCCAATTTCGGCAGATCGCCTAACGTGATCGGGAGATGGTATACGCCGATGTAGACGGCGGCATACAACAATGCGAGTGCGCCCAGCGATGGGCCCAGCAAGTTACCGCCGCGCCGGTAAATCCAAAGGCCTACGCCAATCGCGATGGGCATTGCAATCCACACGGACAGCACCGTCTCGGGATAGGCTGCAAAAATGCTGGCGATGACGAGACCGAATACGGCAAGTACAATCGTGAGTGCGATAAAAAGAATCAATAGGAACAGAATGCGTGCGCGTTTGGACACCATGCGCCCGGCGACATCGCCAATGGTTTGTCCGCGCGACCGGAGTGAAATGACCAATGCGCCAAAATCGTGCACCGCGCCAATGAAGATCGAACCAATTAAGACCCATAAGAGCGCGGGCAACCAACCCCAAAACACAGCGATGGCGGGGCCGACAATTGGTCCTGTGCCCGCGATGGATGTGAAGTGGTGGCCGAACACGACGGACTTGCGTGTGGGAACGAAGTCGACGCCGTCCTCGAGTTCTTGCGACGGCACGATGGCGCTGGGGTCTAACCCAAAAATTTTACGGGCGAGAAATCGGCCGTAGGTGTTGTATGCCACGATGAAGCCGACACCCGACAGCACCGCAACCAGCAACGTTTGCATTTCGTATTCTCCCGGATGCATCGACACGGAAATCGCGGCGATGCGTAAAGCGATTTGCCCCATTCTGCTGGATACCCGCGCGATCCCGCAACCAGGCATTGATCCCGGTTAGAGCATTGTGGTCGAATGCCGCGTACGCGCTCAAACGATAAGGACGCCGAAAAACGCCATGAGTCAAACCCTTGAAAGCACGAAGACCGCTGCTGCCAACCTACTCGAAGGCGCCGCACGCGCTGGCGTAGACGTTTGTTTCGCCAATCCGGGCACTTCAGAAATTGATTTGGTCAGCGTGATCGACGAAGTGCCCGAGATGCGGCCGATTCTCGCATTGTTCGAAGGCGTGTGCTCCGGTATGGCGGATGGCTACGGGCGCATGTTGGATAAACCCGCATTGACCTTATTGCACATGGGCGCGGGGTTCGCCAATTCGATTGCGAATCTTCATAACGCGCGGCGTGCGTACTCGCCTGTGGTGAATTTGGTCGGCGATCATGCGACGCATCACCTCGCTTACGATGCGCCACTCGCTAGCGATATCGCGTCGTTGGCAAGACCCGTGTCGAATTGGGTCGAAACACCCACGAGCGCCGAGGATTTACTAAAGCTCGGTCAACAAGCGATCGTCGAATCGATGCGTTTGCCCGGCGGCGTGTCCACGCTCATTATCCCCGCCGACTTGGCGCGCGCACAGACTGCGCCACACGACCAAATTCCTACCGCTCCGATGGCATCGCCCGCACTGTCCGAGGATATCGAACGAGCAGCGGAAGTGTTGCGTGGTGATGGACAAACTGCGTTGTATCTCGGCGGGCGCGCGCTCCGTAAGGAAGGGCTGACCGCAGCGAATCGTATCGCCGCCGCGACGGGTTGCCGGGTGATGTCGATCCCGTTTGCAGGCAGGACGGAGCGAGGCGCTGGCATTCCTGCTGCAGAGCGGTTGCCGTATTTCCCGGAAGATGTACTCGAACGACTTGAAGGCGTGAAGACGTTAATTCTAATTGGGGCGACGGCACCGGTGTCGTTCTTCTACTACGATGGCTATCCGAATTCACTCGTGCCGGAGGGCTGCGAAGTGTTGCCGCTCGCGCAACCGGAACATGATCTGGTGACTACGCTCGAACAGCTCGCAGAAGCCGTCAGCGCGAAACCGGATGCGCCTGAAGCGCCAGAGCTAAAGATACCCGACCCGCCAACAGGCGAACTGAATCCGAAAACGATGGGACAGGCGATTGCGAGTCTATTGCCTGAAGGCGCGATTGTCGCCGATGAGTCAGCGACGTCAGGCGGACCGGCATACTACTTCACGCGTACCGCCCAGCCACACACCACCATGAACCTAACCGGCGGCGCAATTGGCATGGGGCTGCCGCTCGCGGCGGGCGCGGCGGTTGCCTGTCCGGACCGACCGGTCATCGCGTTTCAGGGCGACGGCGGCGGCATGTACACGGTCCAAGCGTTGTGGACGCAAGCACGCGAAAGTCTCAACGTCACGAACATCATCTGTTCGAACCGGCTCTACCAAATCCTGCAAGTCGAACTCGCGCGCGCGGGTGCTACAAGTCGTGGTGCGAAAGCGGACGCGCTCACGTCGCTTGGCAATCCCGATATCAATTGGGCCAAGCTCGCCGAGGGCATGGGCGTGCCCGGTGTTCAGACCACAACGGCTGAATCGTTTCACGCGGAATTGGCGAAGGCGATCGCGGAACCGGGGCCGCATTTGATCGAGGCGGTGTTGTAGAGCCGATCTAACCACCAAGGCACGAAGACACCAAGAACAGAATTATTTTGGTAGCGGATTGCGGTCGCGCATGTATGCGTTGAAATACCGACAGTATCGGCTTTCAAATTCGACGCGTAAGATTTCCTGGAAAGGAATCTCGTGTTCCGTTTCCCACTCTCCCTCGGCATCGTAGCTGTGGATGCAGAAGGAGTCGTCGCCGACGCGAATGACCGGTCCAACGTATAACACGGAGTCGGGTGGAGTACCTCTCACGCATTCGACCGCTGGCCAGATCTCTTGAATCTTGAGTTGTTCGAAAATGTCGGTTAGGCGTTTCGTGGAGAATAGCCATTGAGGCTTCTCGATAACGTCGAATTCACCGCTATGGCGTAGAATCTCGTTGGCGCATTCCTCGAAACGTCCGTCTCGTATATCCGCGATTCGCCATTTAGGCAAAATCTCAAAACCATCGTAGGCAAAATCCCAGAACTCGGATATTGTGATGAAACTCTCGGCGATGTGGATGATTATTCCGTCATAGCTTTCTTCATCTGGGCCATCCAGTTGAAATTGCATGAGCCACCGTTTCTTGAGTGATTTTTGAAACTGTTTTTCTTTGTTCATGACGGGATTCCTCGAGCTTTTCCATCTGATGTGACCTCAACAAATGAGAATATGCGCATTCTAAGTCTCCGGGTAGCCCCCTCACATTCGTTCGGGATGACATTTGAGGCAGAGCGATCGGTCGCGCAACGTGAGAACGATCTATCTTAGAAATTCTTGGTGTCTTTGTGCCTTGGTGGTGAACAATCTAGGGCAACACAAATGGCAACTTCGCTAACGAGCGAATGATAGTGTCCGCGGCTTCGAGTTCTCCGTCTGCGCCATAGCCGTAGGCCGTGCCAATAGCCGTCGCGCCATTCGCATGGGCCGCTTCGACGTCGTCGCGCCGATCACCGATAACCACCGCCGGGCGATCCGGGCATTTCTTCATGGCAGTCGCGACCATAACCCGTTTGTTGGCAAAACCATCGCCTTTGCACAGCGGCAAATCGATGAAGGGGCGCAGACCGTGGCCGTCCAGCACTGCGTCGAAGTAGTCGCGTGGGGCGTTGGTCGCCGTTGCGATGAAATGGCCGGCTTCTTTCAGCTCGGCCAATACTTCTAATGCGCAGGGATACAGCGTTGCCGAAGTCCGCACATGCTCCAGCTCTAGCCGGTTCGCTTCCGCCAACACCGCCGCGGCATCTACGCCACGGCATTGCTCCGCCAGCCAAGTTTCATAATCGTGCATCGACGTGCCAATGAGCCGAATGATCTCTTCGTCAAGTGCGGGGGGAAGTCCGAATTGTTTGAACGCTTCCTGCACAGCGGGAACCGTCGCGCGATGCCCCTCGAAAAGCGTGCCGTCTATGTCGAAGATGAGGAGCAGGATTGTATCTCCAATTCACGCACGTTCAGGAAAACTCAATCGGAGAGCCGATAATTCGAATTGAGGCGTTCCGCGAGTAATCGTACGTCTGCTTCGTTTATCGATATCGAGACTCTAATCGGCTCGTCGGTGAAGGCATCGAACCATTCAATTAGCATCTGATTGTCTTTGTAGACGTGTGTATGAATCGCGGGCATTGCAATCTGATACTTCTCGATGTTTGACGACAAGTCTTCCAAGTTTTGGTACGACGCGTCAATATGGATGAAATCGGACTTCGGCCAAAGGGTACCGGCAGCCACCTTCGCAGGGTTTTCCGCGTGGCGTTGCGCCAATGTGTCGGGTATTCGTGACTCCGTGGGTCCCTCTAAACAGACGATGGCTCCGTCCGGGACAAAGTCGATTAGCGACCGAAAGAACTTGGCGCCGTCCTGGATTGGGTCGATGATCCAATAGCTGTATTCTTCCAAGCGCATGCCATCTTGTGGCTCAGTTTTGGAGAATAACCAACCTGCTAATGCTGTAAAGATACGCATGCGACTGTGTTCCCGTGCAAAGTTTCGAATGGATACAGTACAATTCGCGATTCGATTGTACCGGGATGGATGCTTGGTGGCCCAGGCCATGTCGGGAAGCGAGATTGCCGCGTCATTGCGCTCCTCGCAATGACGGATCAGGTGTTACGATCATGCAAGCCATCCCGTCATTCCCGCGAAGGCGGGAATCCAGGGTATACGCAGCGGCTTATTGCTTCCCGCCTTCGCGGGAATGACGAATTAGAACCAGGAACGAAGTGACAGGAAAAGTGCCCACCAATGAGTGATTCCAATAATTTCGCGCGCACGATTCTTACGAGCGCGCTGCCCTATGCGAATGGGCATATTCATCTCGGGCATATCGCGGGGGCGTATCTGCCCGCAGATGTGTATGTCCGCTATAAGCGGTTGCGCGGCGATGCGGCGTTGTACATCTGCGGGTCGGACGAGTATGGCGTGCCGATTACGTTGACGGCGTTGAAGGAAGGGGTGACGCCGCAGGACGTGATTGACCGGTATCACGCGGCAAATACGGAAGCATTTGCGCGAGTCGGCATTTCGTTTGATTTGTATGGACGTACGTCTTGGCCATTACACACGGAAACGACGCAAGCCTTTTTCCTGAAGTTGCACGAAGGCGGCCACATCGAAAAGCAGGAAATGGAATTGTGGTATTCGGAGAAGACGGACCGTTTTTTGCCGGATCGCTATGTGCAGGGCACCTGTCCGAAGTGCGGGTTTGAAGAAGCGACGGGCGATGAGTGTGAACAGTGCGGCGCGCAGTATTCCGCACACGATCTGGTCGATCCCAGGGCGAACATCCCAGGCGATAACTCAACGCCGATCCTCAAAATGACGACGCATTGGTTCTTGAAGTTACAGGATTTCACGGACCGATTGCAGGAGTGGCTCGATCGTCACCCGGAATGGCGGCCGACGGTGCGCGGCATCACGCAGGGCTGGGTGAACGAACTGCGTGCGCGTTGCATCACGCGTGATACGGACTGGGGTGTGCCGATTCCGCTCGATGATCCGGATGCAGAAGGAAAACGGTTTTACGTTTGGTTCGACAACGCCATTGGGTATGTCACCAATACGCGGCAGTGGGGTATCGATACCGGCCGCGGCGACGATGCCTGGGAACCGTGGTGGAAGTCGAATGACACGCGGCTGCTGCATTTTATCGGCAAGGACAACGTCCCTTTTCATACGGTGCTATTCCCCACGTATCTCATGGGGCAAGACGATTACATTCTCGCGGATAACGTCATTGCGAATGAATATTTGAACGTGCTCAACCGCACAACGGGTAAGACGGAAAAGGGATCGAAGTCGAAGGGCAACATGATCAGTGTGCGCTGGTTCGCGGACAAATTCAGTACCGACGCTATCCGGTATTACATCTGCGCGATTATGCCGGAGACAAAAGACGCGGCATTCGATTGGGATGAATTTCAAAATCGCTACAACGGTGAGTTGTGCGACGTGGTCGGTAATTTCGTCCACCGATCGCTGACGATGACCGTGAAAAATTTTGAGAGTGCGGTTCCTGCTCAGGGTGAATTGGACAACGAGGATCGTGCGCTGCTCGATTCGTTGCCCGAACAACTCGATGGCGTTGCCGAGGCCCTCGACGAGTTTCGGTTCCGGTTAGCGCTCGAACGCGTAATTGATATTGGCCGCAAGGCGAACGTCTATTTCAACGGCAAGGAGCCATGGGTCACGCGGAAGACCGACCTTGAACGCACGGGCACCACGCTGTACGTGTGCTGCCAAGTTGTGCGGGCGCTCTGCACGGCACTCGCGCCGTTTGTGCCCGATGGCGCGCAACGACTCGCGGGAACGCTGGGCGTCACGCTGCCCGAGGGCGGACCGGACGGGGGCGACGATGCTTGGGGGCCAGCCAAGGCCGGCATGGAAGCGGGCGCACCCTTACAGAAACCGGAAGTCCTGTTCCCGAAACTCGATCCCGACTACATCGCCGAATGCGCGGAAGCGCACGCGTCGGGTGGCGCGACGTAGCAGGCCAACAACGCTTGGCCAAATGTCAGTCCGCAAACATACAAGAGCAGCGGTTATTGTAGTGTAGGCATCCTGCCTGCAAAACCCAGAACTTGGGCAGGCTGGAAGCCTGCACTACAAATCTTGGCTAAGAGTCATCCCACCAATACCTAAGCCTATTGGCTACAGATTTTCCTGGAGATAACCTCTACTCTCGGCGCAAAACGAACGCAGCGCCCGGATGCGCGAAATGGATCGCACCGCCTTTCTCCCACACGCGCAGCCCAAGTGAATCTTGATCGAGCGCCTTGCGAAAAATTCCGCGCAACCGTTCGGCATTCTGCTCGGAAGGCCCGCCATGAGTGAGCCATTCATCAAGTGCGTATGCCGTTTCTGCGTGGCGCGTATCGGTCAGCGTTAGGCCTGCATCCTCGAATAACTGCTGAAACGCCGATTCACTGAGTGCCTCGAAGTGTGTCGGGTCGCACAATTTTTCCATTGCGTTCTGATTGGCTGCTTTCTCCGGGTCCTCGGAGGACAGCATGTCGAGCACCAAAAGTTTTCCGCCAAGTTTCGTTACCCGCTTCATCTCGGCGAGCACGGCTGCTGGGTCGGGGAAATGGTGAAACGCGGCGCGACATATCGACGTGTCAAACGATGCGTCTGGAAATGGCATTCGCTCAACGAGGCCGCGCGCACGGCTGCATCCTTCGATTCCCCGATCACGCGTTTCGCGTTGGCCTAGCGCGAGGAACGTGGGCGTAATGTCGAGTCCTGCCACCGTCGCGCTGGTCATGGCAAGCGCCATGGTTAAGAACCCGGGGCCACACGCCACATCCAGTACACGGTCGCCGGGACCAACC
>JAJDAB010000383.1 GCA_029262095.1 Candidatus Hydrogenedentota bacterium | reverse complement strand
CTCGATATACACCTGGCCTAACGGTAGATTGACGGTCGTTTCGCCCGTGATATACGTGCAATTGTGGCCGGGTTCATGGACATACTCAGGACCATAATCTTCAAACCACTCGGGATTCGGCGAACGATGCCGATCAATCGGCGCAAGGTATTCACCCGCCTCGCCGTGGACATGTAGTTTGACCGGGACCGGTTTTTTCGATCCCTTTTCCACCACGCGCAACTCCACCCGTTGCGTCGCTGGAGCGACCGGCACGATACGTCCGCGCGTTGCTTTTTCGACTCGACTCACCGGTATGGGTTTCTTGCCCAAGCCATGAAAATGCGCGTCGTCATGCGCGCAATACTCAACCAACAATTCACGTTCGACAACCGAAGGACGATCGTTATTGTGCGTATCTGACCAGGTGTCATTTGGATACAGCGTACGAGGCGTCGCGGAAATCACCACGCCGAGATCGAGTTGAATATGTTGGCCGAGGCCGCGTTTATCGAGTTGTGGATCGAATCGATCGCCACGCGGCAACGTCACAATCGCTTTGCGACGTCCCTCCCGGCGCAACGGATTCTCGGTCACGCGCCCAGCGGAGATCCCGAATACCATCGCGATCCCGTTGCGAGGCTCGACGCGTAGTGCAATGACTTCTTTCTTCGGATACGGATTCTCCCACGCCCACAACCAATTCACCCAGGGCAATTGGTCTTCCATTCGAATCCGGGTTTGTGTCCAACCCCAACGTAAGCGGCCACCGATGTGGCCTTCCGGATCGTCGGCTTCATGAAGGAGCTGTAACGGCGACGGCTCTCGGTGGGCCACCGCGGCAAAACAGTTCTCGCCCCACCGCCGCTGCAACATCCCAATCTCGAACCGGCGTCGAATTGGTTGCGTAGCGACCGTACCGTCCGCATATTCCAGCGCATATTCCGCGACCATTTCGCCCAAGCGGCCTTCTCCGCGCACCTCTCGGCTATCCGACAAGTCTTGACGCGATGGCGATATGTCCGCCGTGTGCATGAGGACGATCCACGGTGCAGTAAAGGGCTTGAGCCCTAGCCGGACCGGATTGCCTGCTGCAATCGCGATATCGCGGACATCGAACGGAATTCCCCACAATACGCAGCGTCCGGATGGCGCGGCGCCGAAATTATCACGGGCGAGATTGGAAACGTCGGCATCGTCGATCCTTGGCCGCGCCCGATTGGCGCGAATCGGAATCGGCTCAAACTTAGGTGATGCAGGTCCGTCGATTACTGGAGGCATATTCGAATTTCGCTCACGAAAACTCGGGGCGGCTGAGGAGGTATTCGGCGCTCATGCGCGCGCTTTCGAGAGAACCGCGGGTCGATTCGTCTTGTTCGACGACACACCACTTGACGCCCGCGTTCTTGGCGGCATCGAGAATCGCGTCCCAACCCAACACGCCGTGCCCTACCTCAGCGAACGACCGCTGTTCATCATCAGCCATGTCCTTGATGTGCAATAAAGGACAACGACCGGCATAGCGATTAATTAGTTCGACTGGGTCGACACCACCGTATTGCGCCCAATAGGTATCGATTTCCGCCGCCAGATTTTTCGGCGCGGAGTTGTCCATAATCACGTCAAAAATGTAGTCGCCATCGACGCGATCGAACTCGTGGCCGTGATGGTGGTAGCACAACGTAATGCCCTCCCCACGAAAGGCCGTACCTGCCTCATTCATCGCACGCGTTGCTGCAACCCAAACATCACGTCCAACACATTCCTCCGGACCAATCCAAGGCACGGCGGCATACGAGACATTGAGCGTCTTCGCGTACTCAATCGCGGCGTCGGTATCGCCAGTTACCGTTGCGAGCGGGATATGGGCGCCCATTGCGCCCAGGCCGGCGTCACTCAACATTGACGCGATGTCCGCGGCTAGTGCATCGAGTGCTGCCACTTCGACGAATCGATATCCCATGTCGTGCAACGCGCGAAATGTCCCGACGGCATCGCGCGCCAATTCGTCGCGAACCGTCCAAAGCTGTAAGGCGAGTGGCCAAGCGGACATTGCTCTCCCCTTTTATCCGAATTCGTTCCCACGGTCCTCCGTGGGAATGTAATCCACATACGTTCCCACGCAAAGCATGGGAACGAGATAACAAGCCTATCAACTTGAGGGGGCTACGACGAAATTCCGTACTGCTTCATCTTTCGCCAAAGCGTCGAACGCGAAATGTCGAGGCGCTTCGCGACTTCCGTCTGATTGCCGTCGAGTTTTTCGAGGGCGGATTGGATGAGCTGGGCTTCCATTTCGGAGATCGTCGGAATGTCTTCGTCCGCGTAATTCGGTAGGGCAAGTCGTGGCGGGACTTGTGCGCGGACGTTGTCCGGCAGGTCTGCCGCGCGAATCATTTCCCCATCGCACATGATGACGGAATGCGCGACGATGCTTTCCAATTCACGCACGTTGCCCGGGTATTGGTATTCCCGCAGCAACACTTGGGCATGTTCGTCGAATCCACGGATGGTTTTCTCGTACTCGTCATTGAATCGTTCGAGAAAGTGACTGACCAATTTCGGCAGCGCGTCCAGTCTTTCACGCAAGGGAGGAATGCGCACCTGCACAACGTTCAATCGAAAATACAGATCTTCGCGAAATCGGCCTTCGGCTACGGCCTCTTCGAGGTCACGGTTTGTCGCCGCAATAATTCGTACGTCGACCCGTGAACTGGTCGAAGATCCTACCGGCCGGATTTCACCGCTTTGCAAGACGCGCAGTAGTTTTGCCTGCGTCGCCAATGCCATGTCGCCGATCTCGT
>JAJDAB010000382.1 GCA_029262095.1 Candidatus Hydrogenedentota bacterium | reverse complement strand
AACATCTTCTTCGTCGCATCGTCCATCACTTCCGTCATCGCGGTAATGGAAATACCGCTCGTGTTCGACGTGACAATGGAATCCGCGCGCCGGTGCTTCACCACCTGCTCGAAGATAATCTTCTTGATTTTCAAATCTTCTTTGACGACTTCGACGATCCAATCGGCATCGGCGATCTTTTCCATGTCGTCTTCGAAATTGCCGGTTTCGATCAGGTCGAGATTCGACGTGAGATAGAGTGGACTCGGCTTGGTCTTTAGCATCGCCGCTTTGCTGGCGTCCGCGATGGCATTACGCTTCTTTGGATTGTCACGGTCCGCACCTTCGAGATTCGGCGGCACGATGTCGAGCATGATGCTTGGAATGCCACAGTTCGCGCAGTGCGCCGCGATGGCGCCGCCCATAACGCCGGACCCAAGTACGGCGACTTTCCGAATGTCCTTGACCATTGTGCGAGTTCCTCTAGCAAAGCCGGTTGGTAGGGGATCGATTCTGACCTACCGATAGTTAAGCGAGCGAGCGGTCATCGATTCCAGCGGCGTACCTGGGAACAAAAAGAACCGCGCCCGCAGAGCGTAATGAGCACTAAATGCTACACGCAGACTACGGGCGGTTCAAGGAGTGTGGTTGAAAATATGGTTATGCAGCGCTGGCGTGCACGTTCTCGTAGTGTCCGCTGTGTTGGTCAAGAAGCTCCAGCAGGCGATCGCGCGCGCAGACGCTCATGGTGCGAATACGGGCACCCGCCGAAAAACTTGTGGAGTCGCCCTCGGGCTGACACCAAGCAATTTCGGCCTGCACTTCAAAGGATTCCAGAATATCCGCATCTTCAAAGAGTAACGAGAGTATGGTGCCAGGCCGAAGGGATCGACCGAGTTTCAATGCGAATCCGGCACGGCTGACGTTGACGCATTGCGCCAAGCCGCCTTGGCCTCCTGCAGTGATGTAAGCGAGGTCCATTTCATGAGCGACCCGCGTGTGTTGGCGATCGTCATTCGTGCAAGGAATCTGAACATATGCTGTAGCCATCACGGTTCTCCCGTTATTCGAGCTGTTTGCTTCAATCGGGGAGATAGGAGCAACCGCCGTGCCAGTTCCTACGACGACCCTAACTCCAATGTTTTCAGTTAGTTGTTCGGAACTGCGAAATCGATAATCGCCCTCTAATTGACGGGAATTCGTCAGATCAACGGATTTCAGCGGAGAAACCGTCAATGGGTCTTTCGATCGCCAAGCGGTCCCTACGGAAAATAATCTATACTTGGACTCGACCTCGGAACCGTGTGTTCGTCCGGACGATTGGGGAATCGACCGATGGTATGACGAATGCCGGTTCTGACCGGGGGAATTCCATGATCTCATCTGCGCGGCGCTTGAACGCCGTGGGGGCCATGTTCTGGCCTATGACCGTTGCATCCGTCTGCGTGCTTGCTGCAGTAATGATTTGGCATGCGCTGCTGGACCGCGAGCGCGCTCATGAAACCGCACGAATGGTGGATCGCCAGGATGCGCTAGTACAGTTTGTTACGAGCGAACTAAACGAGAAGGCTCGCGCCCTTCGGCGAATCGCAGATCGGTGGGAGAATGCAGACGGGACTCCGCGCGACCAATGGAGTGCGGATGCGAGCGCCTATCTTCGGGACTATCCATACATTCAGGCGCTTGAATGGGTGGACGCCGAATTCGTCGTGAGATGGGTAGAGCCGCTTGAGGGAAACGAACAGGTGGTAGATCTTGATCTCTCATTTGAGGTTCGTCGTCGGAAAGCGCTCGAACATGCGAGAGATGCTGGCGAGATTACCTCATCCGGGGCGATCGATTTGGTTCAGGGTGGAAAAGGTTTGATCGTTTTCTGTCCCATCGGGTCGGGTGTCGAATTCGACGGATTCATCCTCGGCGTGTATCAAATCGACGAACTATATGACCAGTACACAGCGCCAATTCAGCAAGACTTCGTTGTCGTGTTGGAGGAATCCGGCGAGCCGTTGTATCAAAGCGCGCCCTCAATTCCTGAAGGCATGAGTGCCCGCACCATCGCAGCAACCCAAATCGAGCTGTTCGGCAACATATGGTCCATTCAACTCGTACCCACGCGCGCGTACATTGCCGCGAACTCATCTTCAATGCCGCATCTCGTTCTAGGTGCCGGAATCGTCTTGGCGTTGTGCTTGGCGGGAGCGATTTACTTGTTGGGACGCCGCGCGAGATTAGAGGCAGAACATCCAGATTCAATTCACATTGAGCTTGGTGTGGACCGGGGCCGTTCCCGAGAGTGGACTTACTTTGTCGTCGCGGTGGCGATGATGGCGAGCCCGATTTTGGTGAATACGACTGAGTGGACCGGTAGCACCGACCTGCACTCGCTCATGGAGTTGGCTTCGTCGCTGCTCGCATTGTTCATCGGTGCGGTCGCCTATGCGCATTCCCGCGCCGAGTCAAACGTACGGGTATTGTTTTTGGCGGTGGCCTTCCTCGGCGTCGGTGTCTTGGATGGCTACCATGGATTCGTTACGAGCCAATGGTTCTCAACGTTTTTCCCATCGCCACCAGAGTCAATCGCACCCTGGAGTTGGAACGCCTCGCGGACATATCTAGCCGTTATCATGGTGATCGGTTGGTTGGTGTGGCGCCATCAGTCCCGCGTAGGCCAAGGCGTATCAATCAGCGCTGCGCGGGTATGCTTGGGCGTGGGTACGCTTTTCCTTTTTACGTTTGGCGTGTTTGCGTTCGTACCGCTGCCCCGTGCGTACTACCCTGAGCTACCTGTCGGTCGCCCGGAAGATCTTATCGCAGGATTCTTTTTTGGTATCGCTCTTTGGGGTCATCTTAAAACCGGAAAGTGGAAGACCGAAGTCGTCGAGCATTGGATAGTCCTATCACTCATCATCGGGTGTATCTCTCAAATATTTCTAATGCCGTTTTCATTCTCGCTATTCGATCGAATGTTCGACGCGGCACATGTGGCCAAAATTGCAAGCTATGGATGTGTGTTGACCGGCATGTTGGTGAGCATGTACGAGCTATTCAATCGTGCGACGAGTTCGACCGCGCGTTTGCGCGTAACAAACCAACAACTTTCCGAGAGCAAGGCAATGGTTCAGGCGAAGCAGACGTTGTTACAGGGTATCCTCGACAATACATCCGCCGTCATTTATGTAAAGGATTTGGACGGTCGCTATTTGCTTGTGAATAGGCAATTCGAGACGTTATTCGACACGTCGCTGGAATCTATCCAGGGCAAGACTGATCACATGGTTTTTCCGGCAGGGGCTGCGGACGCGTTTCATCGGATGGATCAGGCTGTCGCGGAATCGGGCACGGTTATTGAACAAGAAGAATCGGTCCCGCAGGAGGACGGGATTCACGCGTACATCTCGACAAAGTTTCCGATTTTCGATGAGACCGGCGGACTGCATGCTGTCGCAGGTATCTCTACGGATATATCCGATATCAAGAATGCACAACAAGCGGCGCGGGAGGCGCTGATACGGCTTCAGGTCATCCTGGATGCGGCGCCGGTTGTGATGACAATGAAGGACATCGAGGGCCGATACACGTTGGTGAACCGATTCTTTGCGACGGAACTCGGGCTTACCGAGCTGGATTTCATTGGTAAGACGGATATTGAGCTATTCCCCGAAGGCATTGGGGAGGGATTGCACGATGCCGCGATGAATGTCATCAACACCGGCGAACCAATTCAACAAGAACAAACCGGCCCGGATAAGAACGGGCGGCAGCGCATTATTCTCTCGCATAAGGTTCCTTTATTCGATGAACGCGGCGTCGTGACCGGGTTATGCAACGTCGCGGCAGACATTACAGAGTTAAAGGAGGCGGAGGCCGAACTCATCATCGCCCGTGACAAAGCGAGAGCGGGCGAAAAGGCCAAAGGCGAGTTCTTGGCCAACATGAGTCACGAAATCCGCACCCCGATGAACGGTATCATCGGTATGTTGGACATGTTGAGTAGGGGGAAACTCACGCACGAGCAGCGCGAATTTTCGGACACGGCGGGCCGAAGCGCGGATGCATTGCTGACCCTAATGAATGACATTCTCGATTTCTCAAAGATCGAATCGGGAACGATTGAATTGGAGTGTATCGACTTTGCACCTAGATTGACGGTGGAAGACGTTGTCGAATTACTCTCCGTGAAAGCGCGAGAGCAAAATGTGGAACTAATATGTGAAATGGCTGGCGGCATTCCACCGATGGTCTCCGGAGACCCAGGACGGATTCGCCAGATTCTATTGAATCTAATTGGAAACGCTACAAAGTTTACGGAGAATGGCGAAGTCGTGACCAGGGTCTCGTTAGAGGAAGAATCGGGCACTACGATTCGTCTGCGATTCGAGATCGCCGATACCGGAATCGGTATCCCGCCAGACCGGCTCGATTCGATTTTTCATAAGTTTAGTCAGGCGGATGCGTCGACCACGCGTTCGTATGGCGGTACGGGACTAGGCCTATCCATCTGTACATCGCTTGTGGAACTCATGGGTGGAGAAATCGGTGTCGAGAGTACGGTTGGCAAAGGTTCTACGTTCTGGTTTTCGGTGGACTTCCAAAAGACGGACGCTGTTGCGGCGTTGCCAGTCGTGGGCATCGTTCCGCTGGATGGAAAACACGTACTCATCGTCGCCAACAGTTCGACCGCTCGGGAGGCACTTTCCAAATCCATCGATAACTTCGGGTTTACTTCGATAGCTGCATCGAGCGCTGAGGAAGGTTTGGATCGGCTGCGACACGCTACCCAGATCGGACAACCGTTCGACGTTGCACTCATCGATTCTCCGATAGGCGATACGGGTGGTGTGGAAATGGCGAACGCGATTGGTGTAGATGATGCAATCGCGAATCCGAAGTTAGTGCTACTCGCTTCATCCGGGCGGCGAGGCGATGCGTCGGTTACAGAAAGGCATGGTTTCGCGGCCTACCTTCAGAAACCCGTGAGCGAAAATCAATTGTTTGATTGTCTGATGGCGGTCTTCGGGATGCAAGATAGCGTCGACGGTCAACCCCCATCGAGACTTATTACGCAACACACACTCAACGAGGCGCGCCAACAGGATGCCATCTCGATCCTGTTGGTCGAAGACAACGCGGTGAACCAGCGTGTCGCTCAAGCAATCTTGAAGAAACTTGGACACCGATGCGATATCGCTCACAACGGACGCGAAGCGGTCGAGGCAGTGAAAAAGACTCGCTACGACTTGGTGTTTATGGATTGCCAAATGCCTGAAATGGATGGATATGAAGCGACGGCGTCGATTCGTGCGCTCAGTGGCGATCGGAAGAATACGCTGATCATCGCGATGACCGCGAATGCGATGAAAGGCGACCGCGAAAAGTGTTTGGCAGCCGGGATGGATGACTACGTTTCGAAACCAATCAAATCAGATTTGCTGGCTGAAGTGATCGCGCGCAACCTACATTCCGAATTGACAAGACGCGGCTAGCGTCGGGCAATTCTAGGTATGGTCATTCCCCGAATCGAACCACTTGTCCCGTTAAGGAGCGGTCTTCCACCAATCCAGTAGGCGCGTTAGCGCTTGTGGTTCGTTCGTAGGGGTGGCTTGGCCGAACACGTCGGTGTTGTTGATGCCGTGACAATTCGCGCAGACGCGAATCTCGCCTGCCTTGAATGTCACCCAATAGCGTTCGCGAACGGCACCGTCGCCGTTGTGCTCGGTGGATTGCCAACTTAGTGCGCGCTCCGCAGGTACAAAAGCCGCCATGGAACCATCATCACCCAGTTTTACCGCACCTTCTGGCGCGCCCGTCTCGGCGGGGTTTAGCGCATCGTCGATTGGGCGGGCGATGATGCGACGTCCATCCCAGCGGTAACCTCGGAGTTGCAAGCCTTCATAGAATTGCATCCAAGCGATTTCTTTCGGGGTGGATCCGGACTCGGCCGTCTCGTGGCTGCTCCAGTGAATTTTTAGGTTGATGTCTTGCTGTTCATCGGCGCGTTGAGTGACATCGCGGCTGATGACGAGCGCGAGCGCATTCGTTTCCAAGTACGCGCGGAGTGCATCCAAGCCGGACTGTCCGCCCAATTGGGTCAAGAGCATGTTCTGTTCGATCGAGGGTATTTCTGCAGTACGCGCGCTCGGGCGTGGGCGTGACGCGATTTCGACGGGCTGTAACTCCCACATCGGGCCGTTGTAGCTGACGATATGATAGCTGTAGTTGTCAAAGTATTGAATCGACTTGGTGATCGGGTTTGTGAGTCTCAATCCAGGAACCATCGCACCGTTGGGCCCACCGGGAACTAGCTGCCGAATGTTAAAATTGTACCGGCTGCTATACGGACGCGGCGCGGGCGATCCGGGGTCGGCAATCGTACTGGCGTCTTCGTATGGACTGTCGCTATGTACAGCCCATAGCGAACCGTCAGATGCAGCGAGCGGGTCCCGGAAGAGACCCGAATGCCCATTGGGTCGAGAATCGCTGTCGTCGATGGCGTCCGCTGTTTCTTCGTGTGTGATGTAATTGATGGCCATGTCGTCGGGGTTCATGCCGGGCGGTCCGTTGAGGCCGACGACTTGTCCGGCGGAGTGTGTGAAGAACTCAGGGCAATTGACGGCGTAGTAGTAGCCCGGTCGCGTGGGGCTCTCACAGATTTGCATGAAGTTTTGGATGCGTGGCGTTGGGAATGAGTATGCTTCGGGCAGGTAGTTCCGGGCTGACGGGATGTAGCTGGACAACTCGAGGCGGCCGATATGATTCAACGTCTCCAATTCTGCGCCGTCTTCGTGAATCATCCAGGGGAAAAACACGTTGAATCGGTGGCCATTTTCCGTGGCCTGCATATCGTCCCAGGTTGGGTCCGGTGCATTTTGGCCGTATTGGCCGCGCTGTTCGGGGAATGTCTCGTCGCCGGGCGCAAGCGGATGGTTGGTGTCGGAGTCTTCGCTGTTGTAGGTGACGACGTCGTAGGAACCGTTACCGCCGTTGATGATCGAGACGATGTCGCCGTCCGCTTGCTGGTCCCGTTGAAAGTGATCCCACCGCGTAAAGATTACGCGGCCAAACGAATCGACGAACGGATCGAAATCGCCGGAGGGCGAATGGTCGAGAATCTTCAGATTCATTCCATCCGCATTCATGACCCACAACCCGGATACCGTGGGCGTCGATTCATATTCATCGAGTTGCGGATAGAGATCGCGGTCGCCGTTGCGCGGGCGGTCGCTGGTGAAGATGATTCGGTTATCAGTCCCGTAGCAGGGCGCTATGTTGTTGTAGTCGTCGGGTTGCGCGAGCTTTCGAATTTGAGCCGTCTCGCCCTGACCGACACCCGTGACCTCGTAGATTTGAAAGTAGACCGGCGTGTAGTCATTTTTCGTTGTGCCGCCGACGACCATTGAAAACAATGCTTTGTCGCCATCCCAATGTACGTGTGGGTCGCGTACGGTGATCTCTTCGCCCGCGTTGACGCCGTAGCCCAAATCTTGGGTTACATTGCGCAACGATCCATCGCTGTAGCGAACATATAAATCGCCGCCGCGTGGCGCGCGCCCGGTGTTGGCGCGATGATTGCCGAACGTCGAAACGATATTCGCGAAATCAGCGGACAAGGGCGTCTGCGTCACGAACATGATGTCGGGAGAATTTGACGCGGTCGGTGGTGGAGGCGGTGGCGTGTAGTCCGGAGGCGTCGTGGGGCAACCCACGGCAATCAGTAGGACAACCAACGGTAATAGGCCAATTGGAAGACGACGTTGCATGTACTTCCCCCTCAAAACTACACCGCCGCAGATGTCGCGACGGATCTCGCCACGCGCAATTGCCCCTACTTCTTGTAGCGCATGACCGCCGAAAAGGCAAAAGGAGAATAGTGCGGGAGGATGTCCTGGTCGGGGAGAAGGAACACCATCACCCAGAACCCAGATCTGCAAGTCGTTCTTCAAGGTTCTCGGTTGGTGTGAAATACCATGTTCGACCTACTTTGGCGCCGTCAAGTAGGTCGAGATCATATAGGTCGAGCAAATCGGAACGAGCTGTTTGGTATACGACCTGGTGACGCGATCTGTGTGACTCGATTGAATATCGAAAACCCGGGTGACGCAACGCGTGTGCAAGTAATCGGCGTTGGCGACGGTTTAATCCCACTGATCGTTGCAATATCTTCTCGACTTGATGTACGCCTTGAGTTTTCTGCTTGATATAGTCATGTAAAACCTGAACCGATCTTTGGATTACGTTCAGTTGGTAGATGATGAAATATGTGAGATCGTTCTCGTCTGACTCCGTGTGAAGATACGCCATTGCATATTTGACCGGCGCTTTTCGTAATATCTCCGATATTGAGATGAATTCGGCCAACCAATATTTATCATGAAGCATGGACCAGTAAAATAGGGCTCTTGCCGTTCTTCCATTTCCATCGACGAACGGATGATCGTACGCAAGCCAAAAGTGCAGGATTATTGCACGTACGACGGGATGAACAAAGCGATCGGGTGTTTTCCCGTTGGCGAAATCGCACATCGTTGTCATTCGCGATTCTAGTTCTTGCGCTGGTGGTGGGGTATGCATCACCTCGCCACTATCATCGTCATAAACTTTTATGTCTTCATCGACTCGCCGAAATCGTCCTTCGTCGTTGGGTAAGTCTAATGTACTATTGGTGATTAGCCGGTGGATCTGATTCACAATCCCAGGAGTTAGTCTCTTGTTTTTTATCTCCAAAATTCGCTGCATGGTTTGATAGTTATTGAATATCATCTGTTCACTCTTGTCGCGCGGTTTACGTCCAGAATGAAGCATGTCTTGCGCTACACGCCGCGTTGTGGTCGCACCTTCTAACTGACTAGACGTAATTGATTCGCGTATTAGTGAAGACACTACATACCGATTTCGAGTTGTCGGGTCTAGGATTTGATCTGGCATTTCAATGACTCCACCGGCACCCTTATCAATCTTGCTTAACGACTCTGGAATTGGAGGCACTAGCGCGAACTTAAATGCTTGGCCTCCCGCGTCCACTAGCGGAACCAGTTCGTAGAGTGACTGTCGACTCAGTTTTAATCCGTACCACCAATCTTCCTTTGTTAGCGATGGAGGGGGACTCATGTGACGCAAAGTGTCCCAGTGGTAGTACTTGCCATTTGCCAGAGGGCCGCTGGACGCAGTTACAATATTGGTGAAGCGATCCGGATCGGTCTGAATTAGGGATAGTACATCTGTGTATTTCGGAGGTGTTATTGGCTTCTTCATATCTAACTCGTTATACCCATGCTGGTTACAAACTACTAATAAATACTATTTTATACTAAATTTAGTACGAATGACCCTTTGTTTACTAAATTTAGTATATTTTAGTATAAATTAGTAATTAGCGCAAGAACCCTACCGCGCCCAATCGGGCAGTTCCGTTGGCGTAATTCCGAACACGGGGACGCCGATGACGTAGACGGTGATGGCGATGAGGGCGATGCCGATGAAATTGAGGAGGAGTCCGGCGCGGGCCATTTGTTGGATGGTGACTTGGCCGGAGCCGAAGATGATGGCATTGGGCGGTGTGGCGACCGGGAGCATGAATGCGCAGGACGCGCTGATGGTTGCGGGAATCATGAGGAGTAGAGGGTGAACGCCGAGCGCGTGTGCGGAGGCGGCGGCGAGGATGGGGAGCATGATCGAAGTCGTCGCGGTGTTGGATGTCATCTCCGTTGTGAACGTCATGAGTAGTGCAACGGCGATGACCATCACGATCGGGGGAGTGCCTTGTAACAGTTCGAGCTTTGAACCGATCCATTCGACGAGTCCTGTGTCTTTGAACCCAGCTGCGAGGGCGAGTCCGCCGCCGAAAAGTACAAGGATGCCCCAGGGGATGCGTTTAGCCCATTCCCAGTCGAGTGCAAATTCGCCACGTTTCCAATCGACGGGAAACAGGAACAGCACGACGGTGAAGAAGATTGCGACCGTGCCATCGTGAATGAATCCAGATTCGGGGAATAGGTCACCCCAGCCCGGCACTTGCACGAACCCGAAGTTGAGGTCTTTACGGAAAATCCAACTTAGCGCCGCCGCTGTTGATACTAAGAGCACAATGCGTTCGCCGCGGCTCATGCGGCCGAGACCGGCAAGGCGATCGGCGATGATAGCCTCAGCTTCGTGTGACCGGGTGTTCGCTCCAAGCGGAAACAGAACGCGTGTGAGCAACAGCCACGTAATCGGCAGGAACACGATGGTCATCGGTAATGCCATGATGAACCACTCGCCAAATCCGATGAGATCTGACTGGCCGAACAGCTCGTCCATTTGCGCAATGAGTACGCCGTTGGGTGGTGTGCCGACGAGCGTTGTGATGCCACCGATGCTGGATGAATAGGCGATGCCGAGCATGACCGCGACGCTGAAGTTGTTAACCTTGGCCGGGTCTACGTTTTTCTTGAGTTGTTCGATGACGGCCATACCGATGGGGACCATCATGACGCAGGTCGCCGTGTTGGATATCCACATTGAAAGGAAAGCGGTCGCTAACATGAATCCGAACACGAGTCCGTGTAGGTTTGTGCCAGTGACGCGGATGGTGCGTAGGGCGATGCGTTCGTGCAGGTTCCACTTCTGCATAGCCATGGCGATAAAGAATCCGCCCGCGAATAGCCATATCGTGGGGTGGCCGTAGGACGGGCCGATCGCGGTCGCTTTCATGACGCCGAGCAGTGGGAAGGCCGCGATTGGGATGAGCGCGGTTGCGGGGATGGGGATGGCCTCGGTAATCCACCAGAACGCCATGAGTGCGGCGGTCGCGGCGACGCGTTGGGCTTCGGGCGTCATGCCTTCGGGTGTCGGCATGGCCAGTATTAGAGCGAACAGCACCGGTCCAGCGATTAGGGCGAGGCGCTTGTACAGCGGGTGTGTATCTTCCATCAATCGTTGTCCATTTCGGTGAAGTACGTAATCAGCCCTTTGTGAATGGACTGGGCAATATCCCGCAACGTCGTCGCATCGTATCGAGGCGGGCTTGAAGATTGCACGTTCAGCGAAGCCGGTTGCACATGGACCGCCGCGCTTTGCGATTGTTGCACCATGTAGGACACGCACGCCGTCTTCGGCACGCCCAATTCTTCACCAATCGCCGTGGCTGCGCGAATGCCGTTGACACTTTGCGGATAATGGCCGACAAACGCGGACAAGTCGCGGCGTAAATGGCCGACTGGGTCGAGCGGGCGCGTCTGTTCGACGGGCGCGCCAAAACTTATGGTGAGCAACACGTCCGCAGCAAACGGCTCCGTAAGGTCAATGCGCCGGAGGTCTGTGATTTCATGATCGCCGGTGCGGGTGAGCAGCGTTTGCGCTCCACTCCGCTCGAGCAACCGTGCGAGCCGTTGTGCGACTTCGAAATTCAAATCGCTTGCACGTGCGCCATCGGGTGCGACGACGCCGGGAACGCGTCCGCCGTGTGCCGGGTCGATTGCAATTCGGCGTCCAATTAATGCGCCACCGTGTAATGCACGAATTGCAGCGATGGCGTGTCCGCTGCCTGATATTGTCAGCGACATTTCCTCATAGCCGTTTTGCCGCACGCGGAACGGTCCGCCATTTAGCGGTAGCGCGATCCATCCATCGGCGTTTGTGATGCCGACTAATTTCCTGTCGGTCGATACGATTGCGCCTGCAATGGGTTCGCCGCTCACGGAGTCGTAAGTCACGATGGTTTGGTGGCGTTGTTCTCCCAGCGTTGGCGAGAATGTATTCGTCATGCCTTCGCAAATGAATGAAATAGTCTCTGGCAATTCGTCTGCGTGGAAGTAGAAGTTAGCGATTCCGTCGACGGTTTCCACGGCTTCGGCGCGTCCGCGGACAGCGACCTGCGTGCCGTTTGCGACAGGTTTACCAGCCGCGTCCGATACACGGACTTCGAATAGCACCCGATTGCCTGACGCTGCCACGGAGGGGCGTTGCGTCACCGTAACGGCTGAAGCGGCCCGGCCAACGTTGACTGTTCGGCGCACGCTAAATCCCGCGCCGAGTGTATTCCGGCCCACAATTTCATAGGTAGCGACGCCGTTTGGAAGTGGGCCGCGCAACGTCCAATCGAATCCGTCGCGCGTCGCAGTGACCGCGGCGTCGATGACATCGCCATCGCGATAAATGGACACCGTATCGACATCGATGGGTGTTCCGCGCGAAAAACGAGTGCTGAACTGTTGCGCTTCTAAAGAATCGATGACGGGATGTTCGCGTTCTTCGGTCGCGTTGGGTGGGTCCAGCGCGAAGTAAGATGCTAGTCCGTAGAGGATTGAGTCTGCCTCGTCTTCAACGCCGCGATCAGTGGCCAAGTATGCAGCGTCTTGATTGTTCGTAAGGTATGCGGTTTCCAGCAGCAATGCGGGTACTTCACTCAAGCGCAGCACTTTGTAATTGCCGGGCAAGAGTCGCTTATTCACGGCGTTGTATCGGATTCCACGACCCAATGCAGAGATGAGACTTCGTCCGAGGTCTAGGCTGGCCATACTGTCGCCGCGCTTGTAGTAGACTTCGAGGTCATCTCTTTGGGATCCGGCTTCGATGTCCGCATTGTGATGAATGCTGATAAACACGTCCGGCTTGGCCGCGTTGCTCAAGGCGGCGCGCTCGGACAAATCGCGACTGGCGTTATCCGGGACCGGAACACTGTTGTCGACGTGACTCATCAACACGGTGGCACCTTGCGCTTGCAACTTGTCCCTCAACTTTAGCGAGACATTGAGATTCACGTCCGCCTCGTGGATGCCGTTTGACGGTGCGACCATTCCAGTGAACGGTCCGCCATGTCCGGGGTCGATGAAAATCTTGCGTCCATTCAGTGCTCTGGCCATTTCCTCGGACAGTGGTGGGAGGGGTGCTGGATGCGATGGCCGGGTTGCGATTGGTTCGCCGGAGACGATTGGCGGTTTGGTGGTGTCGTGTCGACACCCGGTTGCCGCAGCCAATACCAATATGATTCCAATGCACGAGACGGACTTCCGCAACCCGATTCCTCCCAATTCACCCTGGCCCCAGCTTGGCCAATGGGGCGACGTAAATCAAGCCATGTATTACGGTTAGCCCAGAGACGGGTTGCAAGACACGGCGGTTTTTGGGGTATACTTCATTTATCGAATAGATCCGGCATGATGGTCGTCTATATATATGGTGCCACCAACCGGACCTGATGAAATGATGATGAGACGACGTAGACATATGACTCGAACCATTACCGCCGCCGCTGCGGTGTTCGCGACCGCCCTCGTCGGCGGAACGCTACATGCCGCGCTTTCTGCCGATCCGGCGATTCAAGTAGCGTCGGATCGTCCGTTGATGATTCATGAAGCGGGCGTTGCGCGTTTCGTCACAACGGACACCGGGATGGCTCGTTTCATTACGACGGATACGCCACGTTCTCCGCTTCAACGCGGTCTCCAGAAACTGGGGTTTACGTTGCCGGGTCGTAAGCCGCTCATCATCACTGATGAAACAGTTCAGAAAGCTCGGGAGTTGGGCGTTGCAACCGTGAAGACCAGTGAAGACGGTAATCGAACGCTTACCATTCAGACTCCATCCGAATGGACGTTCACACTCGAGAACGAATAGCCGTTCATCGCCTTCCGCCATCCTCTGTTACATCGCTCTTCCCACAGACTTTTGTTTTGTATCGTTTTCCGCTAACCTCTTTTCTTTGCCTGCGGAAGTTGAGAGAATGGCGTTATGAATCGATCACCCCGTCCTGGTTTTACCCTAATTGAATTGTTGGTCGTGATCGCGATCATCGGGATACTTGCCGCCATATTGTTGCCGGCATTGGCGCGTGCACGCGAAGCGGCGCGCCGCGCATCCTGTCAAAACAACCTCAAGCAGCTTGGCCTTTCGCTCATGATGTACAGTAACGAGGCCAACGGTGAACATTTTCCGCATCGCCAGTTGTTTCGCGTCGACGGTTCGCTTGGACCGGAAATGATGTTTCATGGGCCCGCGATGATCCCCGAATACATCGTCGACTACGACGTAATTTGGTGTCCGTCATGGGGTGCCAATCCGGACCCGGTCTCCAGGTATGACGGTGGCAAGGGGAATGGCGACGGCGTTATCGAACCCACCGAGATTGGTCAAGAGCCTTTTCACTACACCGGTTGGTTGATTCTCGACGATGAGAACATTCTTGGTCCCCTCACCGGTACGGTCGGCACGGGCATCAATGGTCGCCACGAAGAACCGGAATTCATGAATACGCCATGGGGCGAACTCGCGATTGCGAACGTTGCGACTGACGGTGCGGCGAGCGATTCGGACTTCACGGTTTCAGCGATGTTCGCAGGCACTCAAGTCGCGGGCGGCGATACGATTTTCCGCTTACGGCAGGGCATCGAACGATTCTTGATCACCGATATCAACAACCCTGTAGCGTCGAACCGTGCGTCGAGCGAAGTACCGTTGATGTGGGATCATGCGTCAACAAAAGTGATCGATTTTTCGCATGTGCCCGGTGGCGGAAACGTTTTATACCAGGATGGTCACGTCGATTTCTTGCGGTATCCCGACAAAACCTTTCCCTTCACCCTGGATAGTGCGCGCACGCTTGGCCGGTATGGCAAACCGTTCGACGGGTTCTAGCACCGCTGTTGTATAATCGGCGTTCACCGCGCGCTGACGAATTGTTCGATTTCGCTGCGGTAATCTTCGACATGAATCTCGAAAACCGCACTCCGAACCCTTCACGCACAGCCATGCTGTGGATGCTTGCCGTCTTCGTTGCCCCGTTTCTGATTTATGGGCAGACGTTTTCGTTCGAATTCGTCAACTTCGACGACAATATTTATGTCTACGAGGAACCGATGGTGTTGGGAG
>JAJDAB010000381.1 GCA_029262095.1 Candidatus Hydrogenedentota bacterium | reverse complement strand
CTGCGAATGTCGGCCAACGCAAGGTGGCCGCGATCTTCGTTGCGGCTTCTCTTTCGTTTTTCCGTGTTAGTCTTCCGATGATGAGCAGACCACGTTCGGTGTTCGACAGAATCGAATTGAGCGTTTCTATATCCGCACTGGACAGCGTTCTCTCCGTCTCCGCGTATCGTGTGAACGGTTCGTCCGTACCGAGCCAGCGCTCCAGCGGGATGAGGTATTCGGTCCAATTGTCGCCGGTGTTGGTGGGCGCGAGAGGCTCGCGGAAGGCGCAGTTGATGTGGACGGGACCGGGGTCGTTGCCCTCGGCGCGGTAGCAGGCCTGGTCGATGGCGGTGAGGGGTGCTTGCGCGGGCATTTCGGTTGTTGGACAGGGTAGCGCGTGTTCCCACCTTACAAAATTCTTGTATAGCCCGATTTGGTTGATGGCTTGGTTGGCGCCGGTGTCTGTGAGTTCGGGTGGTCGGTCGGCGGTGAGGACGATGAGCGGGATGCCCGATTGCGAGGCTTCGACGATTGCGGGGAGATAGTTGGCGGCGGCGGTGCCGGACGTGCAGATAAGCGCGGCGGGCTTTTCGGAACCCATTGCATGGCCGAGTGCCGCGAAGGCCGCGCCGCGTTCGTCGAAGTGGACGTAGGTTTGGACGCCTTCGGTCTGCGCGGCGGCGACCGTGAGCGGGGTGCTGCGTGAACCGGGGGAGATGTAGAAGGTGTCGACGCCGTTGCGGCGGAGTTCTTCGATGACGATGCGTGACCAGAGGTGATTGATGTTGGGGGCGTTGTGAATCATGCGTGCTGCTCGTTGAGGTTAATGGAGACCTTCGGTCGATTAAGTGGCGCGGCTTCAGACTTCCGCTGGAAGTCTGAGGGGAGACCGGCCACAGCTTGAGGGCAACATCCCCCTGCCCCCTTCGAAGGGGGAACACTTTGGCGACATGGCTGCATCGTTGTGTTCAGATAATTGTGAGCCATCATTTCGATTCTTGCAACGGATGTAGGAGGTTGCTCATTTTGTTTTCGACTTCGGCCCATTCGTCTTTTGCGACGGACCCTTCGACAATACCTGCGCCGCTGTAAAGCGATAGGGTGTTGTCCGCGATGAGTCCTGAGCGAATGCCTACCGCGAATTCTGCGGCGTCGGCGCTAACCCAGCCGACGGGGCCTGCGTACCATCCGCGGTCAAATGGTTCTTGATCGTCGAGCCATTGCACGGCGGCGTCGCGCGGTTGTCCGCCTACTGCGGGCGTTGGATGTAGGTCGCGCAATAGCGTTGCATTCGATTCGTCTTCGGCGAGCAGTCCTTCTAGGCGTGCATATAGGTGTTGCGAGCGTGCGAGTTTTAGCAACGACGTCTTATCATCCGTGTGTACGGCGTGGCAGCGTTCTTCCATGAGCGCTTTGACCGTGTCGAGGACGATGCCATGTTCGCGACGATCTTTGTCGCTGGCGAGTAGCGCTTCGCTGAGCCGGGCGTCTTCATCCTGGGTCTCGCCTCGTGCACGCGTACCGGCGAGTGCTTCTGTTTCGATGTGACGTCCACGCCGTTTGAACAGGCGCTCGGGTGAAGCGCCCAAAAATGCGGCGCCGGGTTTGGGCTGGAAGCAGTAGAGGTAGCAATCGTGCGTGGCATCGATGAGTCGGGCCAACATGGGCGCGGGATCGAGTGGCGCGTTAAATGTCATACGCGTTTCGCGGGCGAGCACGGCTTTTTGAAAATGGCCGGATTCGATTTCCCGTAGTGCGGCCGCGATGAGGCTTTCCCATGAAACGTTGTCTGGAGCATCGGTTCGGCCGGTGCATTCTGGAAGTGCCGTATTCGCCGCGGCCTCGGGGAATGTCATGGTGCTGAGTTCGGCCTGGAGTTCGGTGTTCAACGACGCACGGTCGAGGTCTTCGTGAAAGACTAAGTTGCACGCGAGATAGGACTGATCGCCTCGGTTTAGGATTTCGAAACGCGGCAGAATGAAACGATAGGCGCCGAAGACTTTCCACGGCTCGCTAGTGGTTCGCCGCGTACTGAATCGCATGCCGCCGAAATAGCGGAGGTCAGGATGTACCTTAGCGATGTGCGATTGAAGATGGCGAAAAATTGCATCGTAATCCGCGTCGGCCTCGGCGGTAATCATGTCCGCGCTTCCGATACCGGCGAGTTCGAAATTGGTATTACGGTTTCGCCAATAGCCGCGCGATTGCGGGCCTTGTGCTTGTAGCCAAGCGATTGCGTTGATCGGTTCGATTGGCACTTCGAGGCGCACGGCTGAATCTTCGGCGGCGTCGCGTGCGAGTGCTTCGTCTATGAGAGCGCCGAGTTGGGCCTTGGCCGTTTCGGGCGAAGCGGAATGCGTTGTTGGCGTGGACACGATTAATCGGCCTCACTGGGACGATCGCCACGGTACAAGGTCGCAATGCCGAAGGTGAGCGGCTTTGCCTGCACATCAACGAGTCCAGCATCGCGCATGAGCGCGCAGAACGCCTCGCCGTAGGGAAACGTTTCGACCGTTTCGTTTAGGTAGCGATAGGCTCTTGCGTCGCCGGAGATCATGCCGCCGACGATAGGTAGTACATTTCGAAAATAGAGTAAGTATCCCCATCGAATTAATGCATTGGCCGGTAATGAGAATTCGAGGATTAAGGCGCGACCGCCGGGTTTGAGGACTCGATGCATTTCGCGTAAGCCCGCGGATACATCCAGCACGTTTCGGATGCCGAATGAAATGGTGACGGCGTCGAACGTGCGATTGGGCAGCGCGATGCAGGTGGCGTCCGATCGCATGAGCGCGAGGCGTGAGTCGGATGCGATCTTAGGCTTGCCGCGCACGAGCATTTGATGCGACATGTCGAGTCCGACGCCGCTCGTGATGTTTGACGTGTTGCGCATCATCGAGAGCAAGACATCCGCCGTGCCCGTCGCGAGATCGAGGAGGCGTAGCGCATGGCCCTCGGGCAGTTGCCGCGCCATTTCCTTGCGCCAAACCACATCGCGGCGCATGGATAGCAGTCGATTGAGCAGGTCGTAACGCGGGGCGATGCGGTCAAACATGCGCCAGACGTCGAGGCGTGAATGTTCGTTTGCACTGTTTTCGGAGGATACGTTACTCATATTTCGGACTCGCGTTACGCAGTCCTCAGTATAGAGGACTGCGGCGGGCCGTGGGAATTGGGTTGCTAATCCGAGCCATTGAGGATTGTGAGGAGTTCCTTGAGTCCACGAATGCGATGGTGCGGTTCTTGATGCACAGGGAGTCCCTCGGTATGGGCGTCTTTCGGGTCGATGAGCACGGGAATCATACCCGTCGCGAGTGCGCCTTCGATGTCCGTGTGCGGGGTATCGCCTACAAACATGGTGTTCTCGGGCGCGGTACCCGCGCGTTGTAGCGCATTCTCGAAAATGCCGGGGTCGGGTTTGTGGGATTGCGCGTCTTCGGACACGAGGACGAAATCGACCATCGGCTCCAAACCGTGGTGATCGATTTTGCGGTGTTGGACCTCTGAGTAACCGTTGGTGACGATGCCCAGCCGAATGCCGCCCGCGCGCAGTTCGGCCAACACGGATTCGGCATCATCCATCATGCTAGTGTTTGTGACAAACAGTTCATCCCAACGTTCCATCATCGGTTCGGCCAGATCGAGATCGACTTCCAGTTGGCGCAAGGTATTGGTGATCGTGTATTGCCGTGCGATAGCGCCGGGCAAGACGCCATCGTACATCATGAACCACATGTCGACGGCCTTCGGCCAGAGCGTTTTCGAGAATCGGGTAAATTCGATGCCGTTGAGTTTATTCTCAAACTCCTTGAAAAGGTCATTCGTCAACTCACGGAAATCCCGGCCGTGACTTAGCAGGGTTTCGTCCATGTCGAACAAGACTGATTTGATAGAGGTTAGTAATGCCATGTTTGATCACTCGTTTCGTTGAAGGAATTCTCGGGTTCACATCTTGCCGCGGTGTTGCGGCGGTCGCGTGTCGTGTGGCGAGGAGGCGATTGCCGTGCTAAAACGACGAGCCCCGGCGTGAACCGGGGCTCGAAAGAATGCGATTTTAACTCAATTATGCGCCGCGAATTTTGGTGG
>JAJDAB010000380.1 GCA_029262095.1 Candidatus Hydrogenedentota bacterium | reverse complement strand
CGACGAGGTTCGCCGCAAGTATGCGCGTATTTGCCGCAGAGTGCCCGGTTCACTCAGGTGCGCCGCTCCACTGGATATCAACAAAATTGCTCGCGGCGACGGCGTGCTGGATCTCGGATGCGGATCGGGCGAAGCGCTTATGGAAGCCGCGAACCGAGTCGGCGCGCAGGGGTTTGTCATCGGCGTCGACATGACCGAAGAGATGGTGGCACTGGCGCGCGAGCGAGTACGCACCGCAGCGGTTGACAATATTGACGTGCGTCTCGGTTGGATAGAAGAATTGCCGATCCCGGATGCCACCATCGATTGCATCATTTCAAACTGTGTCATATCCCTTTCGCCGGAGAAAGACCGCGTGTTTTCCGAGATCGCGCGTGTATTAAAGCCGGGCGGCCGGATTTACATCGCCGATGTCGTGTTGGACACACCACCGAAGTGGATGCAATTCGTGTTGCGGGCGCGCGGCTCATGTCTCTCCAGCGCGGCGGACGAACGTACGTACGTTGAGGGGTTAGCGGCCGCCGGCTTCCTGGGCGTGGTGGTGGAGGAGCGGGTGACGTACGATGCGACTCGCTTGCGGGCGTTCGTCGATCCCAATCTACCGCGTGCGCTCTGGCGAATTCAGGGCCTGGCGGAATTGTTGGCGAATACCCTTGCAAAAGCCGGGTGGCGAATCTTCCGCGGTCGTTTGGCGAGCGTACGAATCAGCGGAATAAAATCCGACCAAAGTTCAACGTAGCGACTACTTTTCGACCAGACCGCGGCTCGCTTCTTCTACACCGTCGATAATCGACTGAGGCACTTGGAACAGTTCGGCGCGGCCATTCACGGTTGCAAAGCGCAATTGCGAATCGCCTTCGGCCGGATCACCGATGCGGAAAGGTCCGACCGTTCGAATCCCCGGTTCGGTTCCAGACGTTCTTACCTTCGCAGTGAATTCCAACGTGGGCACGTCGACACCGAAAGGGGCTAGATCCTCTGGCATCGCCGCCGATTCAATGGCCTCATACCGTGCGTTCGCGATTGACGATAGTAGTGTGCCCATATCTGACTGGGTTTCCCATACGAATCCTGCAGGCTCACGCACCGTCCAACGCCCATCCCGCAGCACAAACGCATACGTCTTATCCCGGAATTGCATGTTGACCTCCGCGACATCGCCCGGCTGAAACGTAAAGAGTCGTTTTTCGCGAAAATGAAAAAGGGTGTATGCCATTAAGGCGTCAATTTCTTCTCTTAGTACGGTCGTAACACCGCCTGTCGCCTGGGTGACGAAGTAGCGGGATCCATCAGGCGATTTAATGCCGACGCGAATTTCCACCGGCTTCTCCGCGCCTTCGAGATCAAGCCGCACCAACATTCCGGGATCCGAAAAACCGAAAACGTCGTTATCGTTCAAAAAATAGCCCATGCCGACAATGCTGACCAGACTGCTAATCAGCTCAGACACCGCGATTTCGTCTGCGTGGTCTTCGATGGGGCGAACAACCTTCCAGCGCCGCCGTTCATCACGTTCGAGCCGGACGTCGGTATCGCCCCAGACGAGCTCAAGCGCCGTTAAGTCGGAACCGGGCTGGGCGAGAATGCGCTTCTCCAAATAGGCATCCGGCGTTTTCGGGAATAGGGAGATAAACTGGGCGCTCGCGAGAAATACCGCCGGACGTCCCTTCTGTTGAACAAACATCTCACCCCCGGCGTCGCTCGAATTTGCGGCGTTCCCAAAGAAAATCGTTTGCGGGTCGCGACCGTACGGGTACACGGTTAGTCCCGCCCCGGGAACCTCGAGGCCGTAATCTGCGAGGTCTTCAGGATCGTCGATGTAGCCGCGCCCTTTGGCAAACCGCACTTCCTGGACCAACGCATCAACCATCGACTGATCGGCGACACCTACGAGGGGCTCGGTGAGTTTCCATAGGCCGTCCGCTTCATCTCGTTCAGCCGCGACAATTTTCGATGGCGCCCCACGTTCTACGTCACCGGAATCGGATTGAGCGTAGCGGTTAAATTCGATGCGGCGAATGCCCTCTTCGCCGGCCGTGACGAGATCGCGATCGCGTAACCAAAGCAGCGACCGGTCGAGTTCAAAGAACGTGTCCTCCGTAATGAGAAACACCGGCCCATCATCCACACGCGCATAACGATGCGTTTCAAACGGGTCTTTCGCGCCCGCCATGAGCCGAACGGTATCGCCATCAGATAGCGAAGCAACCACGTACAACAAAGGCGGGTCGAGTCCATATTCAGAAACGTCTTCAGGATTTTCCTTAACCGTTCGATCGTTTTTCACCATGGCGAGGGTCGCTGCGATGCGCTCCCAAACCTGTGCGTTCGCTGGTACGTTTTCCGGAATCTCAATGGTCCATGTGTCCGCATCCCGGCGTCCTGCCACAGGTTTTCGTCCGTCTTGTTCAACGCGAAGGCCCTGCACGGCGGAAGGATCAAACTCAAAAACACGCTTTGCCTCTTCTGCACGCCGCACGCTAACGAAATCGCTCACGGTCCAAGCGAAGTACACCACCACAAGCAAGACCAGAACGACAACCATCGCGATCGTGGACTTGGCGCTCATCGAAGGTTGCGCCTCAGGATAAATACGGCGATGCCAACAAGCGCAACGATCTGAACGATACCGAGCGAACTAAAATAAGCTACCCAACGTTCCTGCCCCTGCGAAAGCAGGATGGGTTGATCTTCAGCGCCAGTCGGACGAATCGCAATGAGATCCGGCTGTTCGGTGAGCCAAGCCATTGTATTCAAAATGAAATTGCGATGAGACTGTATGTTGATTCGTTCGTTGTTGGTGAACGATCGATTGCCCACCACCACAATGCGGGCATCTCGCGTCACTGACCCTTCGCCCGCTGCAATCGGATTGACCGACGACGAAGCCACCGCAACAGGAATTGGGCCAACCGTCTCGGACGGATCCGGCACTACTTTTCCTTCGCGAAATCTCACCAGGTCCGTTTCCGCCCAGGTATTCGGCGTGGTATGCAAGATTTCGACCGCACTGACGTGGTCTGGGACCGAGGTCGATCGCTTAACTGTCCGACCGAGGATGAGGACCATCGTCTGCCCAAAGCCCGCTGTGATCGGATGTTGGCCGTTGAACGAACCACGCAGTTCAACATCGGGACTCGACTCATCCAAAACGCTGCCGAAATCGGACATTAACGGGAGTTCTGGCGAGGGCTGTTGCCCGCCCTGCATGATTACGTCGATACCTACCTCAACTCCGAAGGTGGCTTTAAGCCAAGGACGCAAGTACTCAGACCGGCCACCGGAGGTATCGACGCCGCCCCAAATATCAAGCAGCACCAGCATCCGTCCACCATTCGCCGCGAAGTTGTCGATCGCGCGGATTTCCCGCGATCGAAAATCCGCTTCCGGACCGTTCGCAATCAACACGTCGCAGTCCGAAGGAATAACAGGATTCGTCGGATTGAGTTCGAGCGTTTCAAGCGCGTAACTCTCGTTCTTCAACAACTGCGCGAAGTGCGACGCCCCGTCTTTAGGATCGGAATTGGTAATGTCTTTCTCGCCATGGCCCGTCAGAAAATACACCTTGGGTACCGCGTCGCGGGACACATTAATCAGCGCGTTCGCAAAGTCCCGCTCTTCCAACCGGGACGTCACTTCAGCGATGGGAATGAGGCGTTGCCGCGTTCCACTGCGAAGCGCGACCGTTCCGATATTGGATGCGACCGTCAATTGCAGTTCGCGCAACCGCGCTTGTTCGGCAAGCGGATCGATGACTTTGACAATAAGATGGGGGGTATGCAATTGGCATCGCTCTAAGAATCGCAACGTCTTGTTCTTAGTCTGGGCCGACATCGAATCGCCGTGATCGACGAACAGAGCGAAGGCTGTGACGTCATTGTCCAGCCGTTCCAAAACGCGAACCGTTTGTTCCGATAACTCCCGGCGGCCTTCCTGTGTGAGATCCCATTCGGAATCGGATCGCCGCACCAGCGCGAACAACACAATACAGATTCCCAGGAACACGACGACACCGATAATCGCGTTCAGGCCGAACAGCGTGCGTCCTCGTTCGATCTTGTCGGAGGCGAGGATTATCGTCATGAAGAAAGCGCCGATGGCTGCCACACCACCGAGGACCAACAACCCTACAACGGGCGCGCGTAAGAATTCGCCGTAGATCGCCCAGACGTTTAGGGCGGCGACAATAGCGACCACAGCAACGATGCCGGCGATAATGCGAACGCGTGCCACCCGCTATGCCCTCCACTTTCGCGTTTCGAAAGCGCGAAACGTGAGAAAGAGAAAAAACGCAATCGTGAGGAAATAGTACGCCAAGTCTTGCGGACGCAGCACGCCTTGCGCCATTTCAGCCGCGTGCGCGTCCATCGGCAATTCGAGAGCCGCAGCCCGGAAAACGCTATACGCTGGGACCGCTACCGCTTGTAATGTGGGCGGTATCTCATCCATCACATCGCCGACTTCAGGCAGGTCGGTTGCAAGATTGCCAAGGATGAACATCACGAACCATGCCGCAAACGTGACGGTTGCCGCCGTGACTTGGTTTCGCGACAACGCGGAAATGAATAGCCCCATGCTCAAGAACGACGCACTAACGAGAAACACGGCACACAATCCCAGCAGCAGTACCGCGGGTTCGACATTTGTATGATAGAGCAACGTCGACAAATGCGCGGCGACGACGACCATTAGTACTAGCGCGACCAACAGCGATGCAAAATATTTGCCCAAGATGATTTCGCGATCACGCAACGGATGCGTGAGCAACAATTCGATTGTGCCGCGATTTCGCTCCTCGGCGAGCAAACGCATTGTGATGAGCGGACCAATGAACAACATGAGTTGTCCGCAAAAAACGAGGTACGGACTGAGAAAGAATTCCTCGAGATTGGGGACGCCTTCGAATTGATAATCCATCGGCGATTGCGTGGATCGCGCGTGCCATATAAAGGAGGCTGTGAAACCAAGGCCGGAAATTACGGCGTAGGTTCCAACAATGATGTAGCCCACCGGCGTGATGAAATAGCTCTTGAACTCGCGCCAACACACAGCCCAGGTATTGCGCATTAGCCATTCTCCGAGGACGGACCATCGGCCGCGGTGGCTTGGATGAACGCCTCCTCAAGCGTGCGCGTACGCGGGGTGATGCGTCTGACTGTTGCGCCCTCCGCCGAGGCCGCCTGCACGATTGCGGGTAGCGGGTTGGCATCGGGATCGGCGTCAATGGAAATGGTGTCGCCGTGCGGGTCTGCCCGCTTAATACCGGGCAACGAAGAAATCACAGTCGACACCTTGTCAGCGGAACGGTCCAGCTCGAGTTCCCAAGCGCCCTGTGCCGCGGCGCCGGACAAGTTTTCCATGGTGTCTTCTATTACAATTTTACCGCGGTCGATGATAAGCACGCGTTCACAAAGCATCGACACTTCCGGCAAGATATGCGTGCTCAACAATACAGTGTGGCTGCTCGCCAGGCCGCGAATCGTATTGCGAATTTCGATAATTTGTTTAGGGTCCAGCCCCACCGTCGGTTCATCTAGGATGAGCACTGCCGGATCCCCGATGAGCGCTTGCGCTAGA
>JAJDAB010000379.1 GCA_029262095.1 Candidatus Hydrogenedentota bacterium | reverse complement strand
GATCTCAAGATAGTAACGGGTTGACTCGTTCATTGATTATCCTCCGCTCGCGCGCTGCGCAGTGGTCGCGTATTTTCGCCATAAATGCATCGCCGCGTAGGCTCGCCACGGGCGCCATTGTTCTGACCGTTTTTCGAGTTCCTTCTCCGTCAGCGCGGCGCTATTGGTCGAAGCTGCCCGCTGCAACACCATGTCGCCCGCAGGAAATGCGTCCGGTTCGCCCAATGCGCGCATCGCGATGTATTGCGCGGTCCACGGCCCGATTCCGGGAATCGCCGTCAGTGCTTCGACCGCGGTATTCAGTCCGCCATTGCCACGAAGGAGCATTGGGTTGGCGCATATCGCACGGGCAAATGCCGACACGGTCGCCGCCCTTTTCTTGGTGAGACCGATGCTCGTCAATCGCGCACGGACCAATCGTTCGGGTGCTGGAAACACGTGCGTCAGGCCGAACGCATCCGCAGCCGGAATTTGCTCGCCGTACTTCGAGGCCAAACGTCCGGAGATCGTCGTCGCTGCGACGACACTGATTTGTTGACCAAGTATCGCGCGCACGCCTACTTCAAATGCGTCCCACGCACCGGGGACGCGCAGGCCTGGCGCTTCGGACACTGAGCCGCCAATCGATTTGTCATCAAGGAGGTGTGTCGCGATCGCTGTTGGGTCCGCGCCCAGATCAAAAATACGTCGCACGCGTTCGGCGATCAATAGGCTATGCGCGGCAGCGGACGCTGGGCCGGACACTTCGAGCGCATTGGAATCGCGTACGGGGCACACTTCAATTACTGCAGCCTCGTCGCCTAGGACCACCGTTCGCTGATAACGATGTTCGTCCGCAAATTCAACGCCCGGAATCGCGCGTGCGGCGAGAAATCCGGCGATAGCGCCCCATTCGTACGGCGGTCGGTATGTGAGTCGCAATCGAAATCCGTCGTCGCTTTTCGCTGCGATTCGCTTTCGCCGCATTGCCGAAGGCGCACGTCCATACGTCGCTTGGAATACCGAATTGAATCGGCGAACACTGGAGAACCCTGCCGCGAATGCGACATCAGTAATCGACATGGTGGAATCATTCAACAAGCGACGCGCGAAATGGACCCTACGCGTCTGCGCGATCGCAATGGGAGAAGTACCGAGATGTTCGTCGAACAGACGGGTCAAATGACGAGCGCCAATGCCCAAACGATCGGCTAGCGAGTCAACTGTCCCATCGTCGAGCGCGCCTTCGTGAATCAGACGTAAGGCGCGCGACACGGTGGTGGAAGAACCCAACCAAGCTGGCGTTCCCGGCGAGGTCTCCGGTCGACATCGCAAGCACGGACGGAATCCCGCCGACTCTGCGGCGGCTGCGCAGGCGTAGAAATCGACGTTTTTGCGCAGGGGTGTCCGGGCCGGACAGACGGGCCGACAGTACACGCCCGTCGTCTTGACCGCGATGAAGAAACGTCCGTCGAATCGCGCGTCTCGTGCCTTGATTGCGTGATAACATTGGTCTGCCGTGAGGTCCATGTCCCGCAGTATACGCGTGCACGGGCGAAAGACTAGCCGTTTTCGGACGTGCATGCCGGTCGCGAAAACTGGCGCATATACAGGCCGTTATGCCACCATACGGCTAGGGGAATTCGGGGGATGCCGCTGAGCTCGGCCTCATCGGCACTGGAATATGAACGCGCGGTCCGCGTATTCGGGATTACATGACCAACTCCAACAATGATTCAGGGGGTAAATATTTCCCCGTGCTGTTGCTGCTGTTTGTGGGCAGCGGTTGCGCGGCATTGATATATGAACTCGTCTGGTTTCATATCCTTCGCCTAGTCATTGGCGCTACGACGATGTCTATCGGTGTGTTGCTCGCTAGCTTTATGGGTGGTATGTGCTTGGGCAGTCTGCTGTTTCCCGCATTGGTATCGCCCAAACATCACCCGTTGCGCGTCTACGCGATGCTTGAGTTTGCGATCGGCGTGTTGGGTGTTACGTTGTTGTTCGCGTTACCTGCGCTCGGCAATGTGTACGCGGAATCCGTGGGCTACGGCTCAGCCGGTATCCTGTTGCGCGCAGCGGTTTGCGCGGCGGGGCTCCTCCCCCCCACCATTCTCATGGGCGCTACGTTGCCCGCTCTCGCGCGGTGGATGGAAACGACGCGCATTGGAGTATCGCGACTAGGAATGTTCTACGGCGCGAATATCGCGGGTGCGGTCGCGGGAACGTTGCTCGCCGGTTTCTATCTGCTCCGAATCTACGACACGCATATTGCGACGTATTTTGCTGTGTTCTTGAATGTCGTCGTCGCCAGCGCCGCGTTGCTCATTTCAAAGAACGCACCGTATACGCCCGCATCGACTACCAATGGTGGAAAAGTTGAAGGCGGATCGCGATCAGGTGTTTATGTCGTCATCGGTTTATCGGGCGCGGTATCGATGGGCGCCCAGGTGGTTTGGACACGCTTGTTAGCGCTGTTGTTCGGAGCCACGATTTACACTTTCACACTCATACTCGCCGTATTCTTGATCGGTCTCGGTATCGGCAGCGCCATTGGTTCCTGGCTCGCACGCAAAGTCGAACAACCTGGAAGAGCACTTCTCATTTGCCAAGTCGCAGCCATCGCATGCGTCGCATTCACGTCAATCGGCATCAACATTTTTATCCCCGCGATTAAAGACGACGTCGATGCGAGCGTGTGGGAGAACCCAAATCGCGCGGTTCGCTACTTTGCGGATCTCTTGTTGATAGCGGCCGTAATACTTCCGGCGACGTTGGCATGGGGCGCGAGTTTTCCATTGGCGCTCGCTACCGCGGCGCGCAAAGCGGACGATGCTGGTCGCCTCGTTGCGCGCGTCTATGCCGCGAATACCGTTGGCGCTATCGCGGGCAGTTTGTTCTTCGCCATCGTGGCTATCCCGTGGATTGGCACCATGAATGCCCAGCGCGCAATGGCGTTTCTCGCGGCGATCGGCGCACTGATCATGTTGTGGGCTTTCAAACAGTCCGCCGCAAAAACCAGCGGCGACGCACCAGGACGTCTGCCCTGGACAGCGGGAATTGTGGTCGTTGCTGCGTTGTGTACTTTTATGATCCGTCCTATTCCAGAAGAGATGATCGGTTATGGGCGTGAAGTGGAACGATGGCAGGCCTCGGATGAATACTACTACCTCGCTGAAGGCCGTGACGCATCCATTGCCGTTTCGCGTTCTACAATGGGGCACCAGAATTTTCATGTTTCCGGCAAAGTCGTAGCGTCAAACCTTCAAATTGACATGCGTATTCAGCGCATGCTCGGTCACGTCCCCGCACTGATGCACGAGAACCCCAAGACGGTACTCATCGTCGGCTGCGGCGCTGGTGTCACTGCGGGATCGTTCCTCAAACACCCGAGTATCGAACGCATCGTAATTTGCGAGATTGAACCCAAAGTAGTCGAGGCATCTTCCGAATGGTTCAAAGAAGAAAACTACGGCGTATTGGACCATCCGTTAACGACCATTATTTACGACGATGCGCGTCATTTTCTACGGAC
>JAJDAB010000378.1 GCA_029262095.1 Candidatus Hydrogenedentota bacterium | reverse complement strand
GTTCCGTCGAGACCGGAGAACGTGAGCGGCTTCTTAGCCAACCCTGATTGAAATCTTTCGGGCGCTTCCGCCGGTATGCTACGATTACCGCAAGGAATTATTACGATGTCTGTTCTAAACATGGTGCTCTATCCGGACGATCCGCTGACACAGAAGGCGGAATCCTATGAGGAAATCGGTCCGGAACTGGTCAAGCTCAAAGATGACATGGTGGAAACCATGCACGCCTATGAGGGTGTGGGACTCGCCGGCCCTCAAGTCGGGATTTCGAAGCGTATCTTTGTGATGCAGGAACCTGAACAGGACGCACTATGTCTCATCAACCCCGAGATTTTGAATTCGGAGGGCGAACAAGTCGGTGAGGAGGGATGCCTGAGTATACCGGAGATCTACGCCGACGTGGTTCGCGCGGATCGACTGGTCGTGCGGGCGCTCAATGAACACGGTCAGACCATGACCATTGAGGCCGAGGGCTATGCCGCCCGTATTATCTTGCACGAATACGATCATCTCGAAGGCATTGTCTTTCTCGACCGGCTCGACATCCTCTCGCGCCAAGCAAAGCTGTCGGAATGGAACGAAGTACGTGCCCGCGTTTTGGCCGAAGGGCCAACTGCACCCCGTCTATGATCCTGCAATCGCCGTCCGTTGAACGGCTCCTCGAAGCATTTCGCATGTTACCCGGCGTCGGCCGCCGCACGGCCGAGCGCATGACGTTGCACATGCTCAGCGCGCCCGAAGATGTTGCGATGCAATTGAGCGAAGCCCTGCGAGACGCAAGGCAACGCATTCGCAAATGTTCCGTGTGCTGTAACCTTACCGAAATCGATCCCTGTCCGATTTGCACATCGGAGAGTCGGGACAAGTCGATTGTCTGTGTCGTCGAACAACCCGTCGGCGTGATGGCGATCGAAAAAGGCGGCGAATACCGCGGCCAGTATCACGTGCTGCTTGGTGTTCTCAATCCGTTGGACGGGGTCGGCCCCGACGATCTGTCGGTGGGCCGGTTGCGTGAACGGATCGCATCAGGCGAAATACGCGAAGTGATTGTCGCGACAAATGCGACGGCGGAAGGCGAGGCCACAGCGTTGTACCTCGCACGCGTCTTGGCGCAACCTGATGTGAAAGTGAGCCGCATCGCCCATGGCGTGCCGATGGGTGGCGGTCTTGAGTACGCGGACGAAGTGACCCTCGGCCACGCGATGCAAGGGCGTACTCCGCTCTCGTAGCGGACACGATTCATTATGTCTGTCCTGGGAATGATTGAATTCGCGTCGATCGCGATTGGCATACGCGCAAGCGATGCCATGGTAAAAGCCGCGCCAGTCGACCTGTTTGAATCGCGGCCTATAACGCCGGGCAAGTACTTGTCGTTGGTGACCGGCGACGTCGCGGCGGTCGAGGCATCCGTACAAGCGGGTGTGAGTGATGCTGGCATCGACGCCGTTGTCGAATCTTTCGTGTTGGCAAATCTGCACGAGTTTGTATTGCCAGCACTGAATGGTCCCGCGGCGAATATTACAATCGAAGCCGTAGGCGTTATCGAAACAATATCTGCAGCGTCGGTGGTGGAAGCGGCCGATGCTGCATGCAAAGCGGCTCCCGTAAGCCTGATTCGATTGCACCTCGCAAACCATATCGGCGGCAAGGGCTATACCGTCTTCACCGGTGAAATTGCCGATGTTGAGGCCTCGCTGGCCGCGGGTGAATCCGCCGCGAAATCGCATCTACTGGACGGGATTTCCATTCCTAATCCATACGACGAATTGCACAAACATCTCCTGCGTGACCTGCAATGGTGATCGATTCGCGGAGAATCGACCATTGATCCCCGGACGAGTAGTTGGCCGACTCGTTGCGAGCCACATTATCCAGTCGCTCGTAGGCGAAAAGCTGCTGCTCGTCGAGCCATTGGACGAGGAAGGCGCGCCCGCTGGTGAACCATTCGTGGCCTGCGACGCCATCGGTGCGAATGAAGGAGAACGGGTGTTCATAGCCCAAGGCCGGGAAGCGGCATTTCCGCTCAAAATCCCCTTTAATCCTGCCGATAAGACGATTGTCGCTATAATTGATGATAGTTCATGACTCGAAATGTCGAACAAAACAGCCTTCTGCGGCGTCTTATATATAGGGAACCTAGTTTGTGAAGCTGGCTGAGGTCATCGCGCCCGTGGTCGCTACGCAGAAACACGCCTTTTATCAGGGTCTCAAGACCTTGCTCGTCCGGTGTGTCAATCCGGAGGGGCGCCCTGTTGGGAATACGTATGTCGCGGTGGACCGCGTGCAGGCCGGAGTCGGTGACCGGGTGTTGCTAATGCAAGAAGGCAGTTCGGCCCGATCGATGTTCGGTGTGGCCGATGCGCCCGTGCGCAGTGTCATCGTTGGAATCGTGGATCACGTTGAACTCAGTAACGCGGAGTAGGAGCGAATTACGTTGAGCACCGAACTCGAATTGCGCAAGACCATTTGCGATATCGGTCGGCGTATGTGGGAAAAGAATTTTGTCGCGGCGACCGATGGCAACATCAGCGTCCGGTTGGATGACCACCGTTACCTTTGCACGCCGAGCGGTGTATCCAAAGCGACGATGCATCCCCGGGACCTCATCATTGCCGATGCGAAAGGCGATCGCCTTGAAGGGGACGGTCGTGTAACGACGGAATTCTTCACACACCTCGCCGCCTACGAAGAACGGCCCGACGTGCACGCCGTAGTGCACGCGCATCCGCCGAAGGCAATTGGATTTACGCTCGCTGGAATATCGCTGGCGGATTGCGTCTTGCCCGAAGTGGTCTACTCGATTGGCGGTGTGCCGACGACACGATACGCGACACCGGCGACCGGTGAAGGGTCGGAAGTCATTCGGGAACTCATACGCAATTGCGATGCACTCATGCTTGATCGACATGGCGCATTGACTGTTGGTATCAACCTAATCGACGCCTATTTCAAGATGGAAAAAATAGAACATGCGGCGGATAGTTTATTGACAGCGCACCTGCTCGGTCGCGTTCGTACCCTGGAAGCCGACGAAATTGAGAAACTATATCGAGTCCGCGAAGATTATGGAGTTACGGGTAAGGCATTTACGTGCGCGACGCCGGAAGGAAACTGTTCGTCGGAGCCCGAGCCAGATTCAATGGATCAGGCCGTGGAAGAGACGTTGCGCATATTGGGTGGTAAAGTGGATGGCCACAAGAACTAAAAGCGCACTTTGCTCAGATTTCACGAAAGCACTGAATTTCGTAAGCATATGTTGTATATGAGGTTGTGTTACAATTCTCGTGCTTGATGATACCACCAGTTAATTTTGTTGAGACCGACTGTCCGGTCTAGTAGGGTAGCAATATAAACTACGGGTTGCACGTACTCAGGCCCGAGGTTATTGGAAGGCGTCACTTGTGACGCGGGGAGGTTGCAGTGCCAGATTCTCCGTCGCCTGAACGCAAGAAAGATAACATGCGGCTATGCCCTACTTGCCGCATGGAGATTAGTGTGCTTGCGACAAAGTGCCGGTATTGCGGCGAAGAAGTCGGTCGGCCAAGGGATGAATCGCGCGCCTTGTCTATTGCCGATTTGGGTGGTGAGACCGTGCAACACTACGCCCCGTCAAGTAGCGTGATGGAAGCACTCGAAGCGTTCCGCTCAGAGACTGATTCGGAGCCGGAAATCGAAGAGGCGCCAGCGTCATCGGGCGTGTTCTCGCGACTCTCGAAAAAGCAAGAACCCGCGAAACCTGCGAAAGCACCTGCCGGAGACGGCCTTCCAGAGTTGGACGAGCGAAGTCAGGCGCTGTCATCGTTGGCGATGCCGAGTGCACAAAACAAGTATCAGCCTTCGGTCGTAAACCAGCAGCGATCAATACCACGAATGGTCGGCATGTTTGCCGGGTTGGTTGCAGCGATGGTATGTCTTTTCTTCGCGGTTCAGGTGTTCGCGAATCGTCCTGAGCCGGAAATCAGCGCGAAAGTTGAGAATCCCGGTGTGATCATCCTAGAACGGGGCGATAGCCCGCTCGACGCGCTTCGCGCTTCGCTCGAAACAGAAGCGATGGATCCTCACCCGAGTCATAAGAATGTTTCGCAAGAAGCACGCAAACTCGTCCTCAACGGCGTGAACAGTTTCTTGAACACGAATCCATGGAAAAGTTCGGACCTGCAATCCGCGTCCACCGCAATTAGCAAGGCGATCGCTGTCGACGGGCACCCGGATGTGAAACGGAAGCGGGATGAAGTGCGGGCGGAACAGCGGGCCTATAACATGTTTCTGGAAAACATTGATTCCGGCGCGAATAAAGTAACGTTTTCATTTCGCGAAGCGGGAGAGACGACGAAAATCGAAAAAGCGTTGGGTGAAAAGATACTCGACCGATTCGAGATTCTGCAGATATTGCCTGACCGCGTCAGCGTTCAAGATCATCTCCGGGGTAAGCGACCGCTTACGTGGCACTCCAATGGCGAAGTCTCCTCCCCATAGCTGCGCGCCATTTGCTATTATCCCGCAGCGTCTACAGCGATAACCGCCGTCCGCCGATCGGGGAGTAGCCATGTTCTTGCGAAAAAAAACACTGTCGTCCGCCGCCGCGTGCGTGATTCTTCTGGGAGTGCTCTCAGCATCGTGCGCCCGTTTGCCGTTCATGGGCGAGCGGACAGAATCCAGGGATACGTCAACCGAGGCGTCGGCTACGGAATCCAGCGACATTGCGTCTGTTGATGACATCGAGGCGGAACTGCGACGAATTGTCGCCCGCGATGTAGATCGGGCCAACGCTGGTCACGACGCCGCGCGAGCGGAACTCGTCCGTAAAGAACCGTACTTTTTCAAACAGTATGAATACTATCCCGATGGAAGCGCGTTGATGGAAGTCTCCACACGCGAAACGGAGTCGCGAACAGCGCCCATGGTGGCCGACGTAAAACTGCGCAAGCAGCGGTTCGTCACGCAACTGCATCGAAAGAAAGACGAAGCTCGGTCGGACGAAGAGTTTCTGCGGGATACCGGGAATGAGACTCGTACATACGAATTACGGACCGGGCGGTGGAAACGCGTGAGTAGCCTGTTCGTCGCCGAATCCGTTGAGCAAAACGTGGATGGCGTTTGGATGCCGATCGAGGAAGTTGAGCGTACCGATGATCTCAATGCGGAAGAAGACCTGGGCTGGTTCGGGCGCGTCTGGTCAAACGTCGTCGGTCGTTAATCGCTATGGCGCGTTTGTATCGTCCAGTGCTTCAATCGCAGGACTCAATTGCGTGACAAAGTACATCTCTGCCGGCGCGGGGCCGATGCGAAACGGTAAAGGGCCGAAGAGGTCGGAGTAAAACCCCGCGCCCGATCCAACCAACAATGTGCTCGCCCAGCGTCCTTCACCGGCCAGCACCGTATCAGATTGCGCAACATACTCATCGGGCATACGCGAGGCGACGCTGTTATTCCGAGGCGTGATGAGTATGTCTCCCGCACGCAAAGGGGTTCGCTCAATATCGAGCGCGTGCATCACCGCGGGGTCAGCGTAGTACTGGAATCCCCAATGCCCCTGGAAATAGACTTTGGCCGGGTTGCCACGAAAACCATCGTTGAACATCTCGGCGGTGTCCCGCACCGTTCGACTCCACGCCATATCGCCCCAGGCAACGAATAGCGCCAACACCGCTGCAACCAGAACCGCCGCATATCGCCAAGGGTCACGACCATCGCCAATACGTGTAGACCGCATGACCAAGATGCCGACCGCCGGTGCCATAGGAACGAACGTACGCGCGGTTACGGACCAATTTGCGAACACGGAAAAGACAAACACGCCGCCAATCCACGCGGCCAGTAACAACTCCTTGCATTTGCGTTCCCGAAGTAAACGCCACGCCGTAAATACAGCAACTTGAGCGCCCATCGTTACGAACACCGCGAGGTGCGTTGCCGCGGCCCAGTCGATATCATCGCCAATGCGCAATGGAAGGCTGCGGTATTGCTCCAGGGAAGCAAACAATGCGAGCGTTGCAGCAAACGTCATGACCCATATTGCCCACACGATTCGCGGCCACCCAATCAGCATCACGACCGCAGCTGACAGGAGTCCGCCCCCGGTAAACGAGAGCCCGCTCACGATCCAGTCGTACCACGCGACACCCGACATACCTCGGCCGTCCCCTGCGAATCCAAACGAGCTTGTTACGAGGCCTTGACCGTACA
>JAJDAB010000377.1 GCA_029262095.1 Candidatus Hydrogenedentota bacterium | reverse complement strand
GCGTATGCGGCTGAAGTGGCATCCAGAAGGACAACCCCAGCAGCGCGCCGCGCAGCCGTTCGCGACGGCGTCGATTTGCGAACCATCCAGTCGACCGGTGGTCGAATCACGAAGTCGGATGTCGCCGCTTCTAGCTACGGTTCGGTCGAAGAAGTCGAAGGCGAAGTCATCCCGCTCACGCCGATGCGCAGGATCGTTGCACAGCGCATGTCCGAGAGCTACATCGAAGCACCGCACTATTTTGTGACTGTGGAAATAGACATGTTTGCTGCGGTTGAACACCGCGCATCGAGCGACCCAAAACCTTCGTTCAATGACCTTGTCTTGAAGTCCGTCGCGCGATCGTTACGCGCGCACCCCAAGGTCAATGCACGTTGGATGGGAGACGCAATCGCCGTAATGGATCATGTTCATCTCGGTGTTGCGGTCGCGCTGGAAGAAGGGCTGGTCGTTCCTGTATTACGCGATGCGGACAAAAAGACCGTCCAAGAAATCCACGATGGGTGTGCGGCCTTAATCGATAAAGCAAGGAACAACAAATTGCTCCCCGACGATTTTCAGGGCAGCACCTTTACCGTATCCAACCTCGGCCCATTTGGCGTAGATGAGTTTACGGCGATCATCAACCAACCGAATAGTGCGATTCTTGCAGTGGGTGCGATGAAAGATCGGCCCGCTGTCGTGGATGGCGAAATCGTCGTTCGCCCGATCATGCGCGCCACGATTTCAAGCGATCACCGCGTAGTCGACGGGGCTCTAGCGGCGCAATTCATGAAGACACTCAAAACCGAAATGGAAGTAGCGGACTTTTCATAATGGATGTATTTGATGTTGCCGTAATCGGCACTGGTCCCGGTGGATATGTTGCGGCCATTCGTGCTGCCCAACGCGGATTGAACGTTCTCGCGGTGGAACAAGCGGAGTTGGGCGGCACATGTCTGAACTGGGGCTGCATTCCCACCAAGACCTACATCCATTCCGCGCACCTCTATCACAAACTTAAAGATGCGAAGACGTATGGTTTACACGTAGATGGCCTATCTGTCGATATGCCCGCACTCATCAAGCGCAAGAACAAGGTCGTGAAGATGAACCGCGGCGGCATTGAGCGTTTGTTCAAAGCCAATGGCGTGACGTTGCTCAATGGAACGGCCACGATCGTCGAACCGGGTGCAATCGAAGTGGCCGGAGAGCGCATCTCATGCCGTTCGATAATCGTTGCGACGGGTAGTTCCTCCGCAGTATTGCCCGGCATGGAGCCCGACGGCCAAACGATCATCACAAGTACCGAAGCACTCGAATTAACCGAAGTCCCCAAACGTGCGGTGGTGATTGGTGGCGGCGCGATCGGCGTGGAATTCGCCTCTCTATGGAATGCCTTCGGCGCGGACGTGACTGTGGTCGAAGCGTTGGACCGAGTTTTACCGGTCGAAGATCGTGAATTGAGCGCCCGTTTGGAGAAGAGCTTCAAAAAACGCGGCATCGACGTCCGCACATCGATTACGATCTCATCCATTGACACTTCGGGCGGGAGCGCGAAACTAGCGCTGTCGAACGATGAAGTTCTCGACGCCGATATCGTATTAATGAGCGTCGGCCGACGGTACCATAGTGGAATCGTCTCGAATATCGGTGTCGAAGTGGGGGACAGGGGCGCGATCTTGACCGACGACTGCATGCAAACGAATGTGCCGGGGGTCTACGCGATCGGTGACGTGGTCGGCCAATCTCTTTTGGCGCATTGCGCGACCATGGAAGGCATCGTCGCTGCGGAAAATATCGCGGGCGGTGACCGGCGGATGGATTACCGGGTTCTGCCCGCTTGCACATTCACCAACCCCGAAGTCGCGAGCGTCGGTCTTACCGAAGACGCTGCTTTGGAAACGGGATATGATGTGCGTGTCGGGCGATTCGATTTTGCCGCAAGTGGCCGAGCGCTCACGATGGGCGAAACCGAAGGCCTCACTAAAATTGTCGCGGATGCAACAACCGACGAAATTCTAGGCGTTCATGTTTTCGGACCGGAGGCGGGCGAACTGATCGCCTCGGCTGCGATGGCAATGCAACTCGAAGCCACGGTCGAAGAAATTGCGCACACAATCCATACCCACCCCACACTCGCTGAAACGCTGATGGAAGCCGCCGAAGACTACTATGGTATTGGCATCCATACGCCGCCGCCTCGCCGAAAAGCGGAGCGGACGTCCTGATTATCACGATGATCGGGTAGACGCGGCGATGGTGAAGATACCCCGCATCGCGCCGGCGGTGTTGATCGAACACGCCCTATGTGTCGTCGGGCTATTCGTTGTGCCGTTGGTACTCCTGCGCCCTGCGATATTTGACGGCCAGTTTCCACTGGATACTGACTCAATCTATTATGCCCTCCCGTGGGAAGAAGCTCGCCCCGAGGGCTTACCCCAAGACGATCTTGGTGGCCCGCGGGAGACGGTCGACCAATACTATCCCGGCTTCGCGTTCCTAAACGAGGCGGCCCTCACTGGCGAATCCATCCAATGGAATCCGCGCGAGGGATTCGGATCGCCACACGTGGCGCAATGGCGTACGCGGGCATTGTCGCCGTTTTCGATTCCCTACTATTTCTTTGATCTACAGGTGGCGATAACACTTTCCCTGTTCGCCAAGATCGCCATCGCCGGATTAGCGACTTTTTTGACGACACGCATCCTCTGGTTGAGGCCTTCATCCGCATTCCTGGTCTCGGTAGCCTACCAAGTGAGTCCCGTATTCCTCTTGTCGTGGCATGCACCCATGGCAGATGCCGTCGCATGGTTTCCATTCATGTTGATTATGTTTGAACGGTTTGGCGGAGGCCGGACACGCGTGTGGCCAGCGTGTGCCATGGTTCTCGCGCTAATGCTCCTCGGGGGTGACCCCGAAAGCGTTATGGCCACACTCCTATTTGGCGTGATCTATATTTTCGCGCGTTCGGTTCTTAGCGGTCGGAGCGTTCGCCATGCGATCACTCCTGCGATCGTTCTCGGTATTAGCGCGATTGCAGGCGCAGCCATGACGTCCATTCAACTCCTACCGTTCGCGGAATGGCTGCGCAATGCCGAGTCCCCGGTCGCGCCTACTGGTGTTGAAAATCTGCGCCTCGCGGATCTAGTCATGATGTTCTTGCCCCAATGGTACGGCGCGCCCGAACTGAGCACCATCGGCGGTCCCGATGCAAAGCGATCGCTCTTGGCGGGTTTCCTATTCTTGTCCGCACCGTTGTGCCTCGCTTTTCCGTATTGGTTTGCCATGCGCCGGGAGTTGAAGCCCGAACGAACGCCTTTGCCCGACACACTAGTCGCCATGTCTATTGCTAGCGTCCTCTTGGGAGTCGCCGTCGCGGTAATAGGAACGGTGTCAATCGGTTTTTTGCATTTTACGTCGGCGCATTTTTGGTTTCCGCTCTCGCTTTGGGCCGCCCTGTTGTTGGCTCGGTCGGGCGAGGAGTGGTCACGCCTACTGCCCGACCCGTGCCAAGACGCCTTAAAACGATTTCTACTCTATGTGCCCGCACTTATCTTGCTGTGGATAGCGGCATTCTTACTCTCCGGCCCCAACGTCGTTGGCGTTTCCCGAGGACTGCAATTCCTCTCGCTGTGTGCTGTGACCGCAGCGTTCATCGTGTTTATCGCGGGCACAGCACTTAAACCAAACCTGATGGTATTCGCCTATGCTTCCGCATTGATGATCGCATCCCTGTCCCTCTACGCATATGGGTCGGCTCAACCATTCAGATCACCGGATGCGATATTTCCGAGGACGGAGACCATCGCGGCGTTCGCGAAAACGCAGGATCGTCTCGGCGGTAGCGGCGTCATCGCGCATTGGCCTCTGAACGGCAACGGTATCGCCAACACCGCCGTACGCGCAGGCCAGAGTACTCTGCGTCACCGACGGTTCGAGAACGCGACTCAGAAAGACCCCGCGTTGCTAACGCGCACGGGCTTGCGTCAATTGATTCTGCAGGACGTCGATTTAGAAACAACCTACGCTCCTATTCGAGACCAAATGCGAATTACCCGGTCGTTTTCCGCAGGCGCTTTTTGGGTCGAATTACTCGACCCGGTACCCCGCGCGCGGCTCATTTATGCGACACGTCCAGTGCCAATGGGCAGTGAAGTGCCGATGTCTTCGAATTCGCCGCCGGTGGTAGAGGGCGGTCCAGTCCTTCTTGAGAATGAACCGTCCCAAGGCGGTTGGGCCGGTGTATACGCCGCCATCGACGACCCGAATGTGTTCGATGTCGACGCCGCCGCACCAGCTGTGCTTGTGATCGCGGACGCCTGGTACCCGGGTTGGCAAGCGCTTGTGGACGGAAAGCAAACGGGCGTCATCCCCGTGGATGCGCTCTTTCGTGGCGTACCTATTTCTCAGGGAACGCACCGTGTCGAACTGTTTTTCGATCCGCAGTCATACCGCATTGGTCGTGGAATTAGTGCACTCGCAACGCTCATCGTGCTCGTTGCGTTCATCGGTCGAATCACAACCGCGATTCGAAAACGCCGCCGATTGCGCTAGCAACAATCAACAGAATTTGGACTACCTCAGTTCTTTTTGATTGCTTTCTCAATTGCTTTCGATTTGGGCATGCCCAGTTGAAGTGCGCGTTCATAAAGTGGAGCCGCGGCTGCACCGTCCTCGGCGACTACCGCGAACCAATACGCCAAATTATAATGTGCCGGACCATACTCCGGTGCGTCATTGAGCAATGCCTTGGTTTCCGCGATGGCACGGTCTTGTTCTTTACGGTGCCAGTGATTGACTGCCCGCGCATTCCGTGCTTCAACATAGTTCGGATCGATCGCCAATGCAGCGGCGAAATGTTCCTCAGCCAGGTCAAGTTTCTTTCGGTTCATCGCCAACGTTCCGAGGTAATACTCACCGACGGGTTCCTTCGCCAACCCAAGATCGCAAACCAATGCCGAGACAGCCGCGTCCACCGTCGCCTCAAACCGTTGTTTTAACAACGTGCCGCCATCGGCTGTCCAAGCCCGCACTTTTTCCCCGTCTACCGTGAGATCCGGATTCATCACGTTGTACCCCATCCGCTTCGTTGGGTCCTGCAAACGCGCATCAGCCAATACCGGTGATGCTGAAACCGCGATGGTGTTGTCCCACATCGTCTTTGTGTCCCGAAGGCGAATGAGTTTTCCATCCAGCTTGACCGCCATCGTACCCTCAGCCCCAAAAATGCCGAACGACGTGTTTAGGTCCAAAACGGTGTCGAGTCCATCTTTGTCGAGACGGGCGAGCCGGAGTACTTCGGCGTCCCGTTTGCTGTCGACACCCGCTGTGGAGCCGAGCGGCGAGACCATTTCAAGCGTTGCCCCCAATGCTTTTTCAAGCCGATTCCGCAATTGCG
>JAJDAB010000376.1 GCA_029262095.1 Candidatus Hydrogenedentota bacterium | reverse complement strand
TCCCACACGAAGTCGTTCGTAAACGAATTCGAATACGCGAGGAGTGCGGCAAACGCTACGACGCATCCGGCAATGAGTCGGCGAGTAATTTCTGTTTGATCTCCCATGAGCGTCCGTATACTTGGTAGAGGTCCCCGGTTTTTGCGTATTTGAGAAGAATACCACTTCGGTCGCCGATAATGTCTATCACCTCGACATCATGAAAAGTGTCACCAATGCGCGCGCGAACCGAGTGTACATCGCTCTTGCCAGGCAACGTTACATCAAGAAAGGCGTAGATTGTTTCCTCGGCGGCCGATAAGTCTTGATACCAGCCTGTGATTTTTACTTCAGGCCGATTCTTCACGTCGTGCGCCCACTTCGTGTAGCTCTCCATGCGTTTATTGTCCGGATTCAAGGTCTTGATCAGATCCGCCATCAAGAGCACAAGCTCGCCATTTTGCGCCTCGCGAACTTCGCGCAGCCGGTCCTCCAGCCGATAGGATGCTCGCCGAAACCCTCGAGTAGCATCTGGATTCGACCGAAGTTCCCCCATGGATATATCAACGTATTCGGTCATCTGCTGCCGGAGATCGGTTGGAACTTTCGTGTCCTCGTCAATCCCTGAGATCAGTGTGTAGACGGGACCAAAGCCCGCGTCAATGCGATCGGCTATTTGGTCCGGCGATATTTCGGTAACTGCGGGTTCGCCATTTTCAGATGCCGAGTCTTTCTCGCGCGTCAACGAATCGCAGGCACCAGCCATCACCGCCAAAAGAACACAGACGGTCACATGCGCGATCCGGCGCGGTTTCATCCGCGCGGCCCAGGCACGATCCATGATGTGTCGGTTTTATAGTAATAGATGCGCACGCCGCGGTTGTCACCGATGATTTCGTCAAGCCGAAGAATCTTGTCGCCCGGCGAATCCGGATCGTCTATGAAACTGTCGCCTTCGCGCACATATTCGGTAACGGGATCGTTGCTCGGCGGCACCATAATCGACAACCCTACATAGTCGTCGACAAACGCCTTGACCGCAACTCGTGGCTTCGAGAGTTCGGCCATTGCGCGTTTTCGAAGCCGATCGATCTTCTTGAGTTCGCCGGTCCGCTCAGGAGGTCCCTTTGCGAATACCTCCAATCCGGCCGCGACCGCGATGACCAGTTGCCATTGCTCAGCTTTGGTCGCGGCGTCGAAGCGTTTATTGAGATCGGTCTTCAGCTTGCTTACAGCTTCGAGACCATTCGGTTCGACGGGCGGACGAAATTTGTTCTTGGATTCCGTTATGACCGCCCGAATCGCCATACCATTAGGCGCGGCGGGCCGTAGGGCGGGGGTCAATATCTTCATCGTTTCTTGGTACAGTTGCTCCGCAGTCTTCTTCGGAGCTTCCGTGGTCGCGGGTGGTGGTGGTGGCTCCGGTTCCGGCTCGCTACAGCCGATAAGAAGGAACAGGGCCAGCGTCGGAATGAGAATCAGGCGTTTCATTCAGAGGTACTCCTGGGGTCGTTGAGTGATGCTTCGGCATTATACCCGACTGACGACCTTGCTCAAGGGGGGCATCCGTTCTTATTATAGGGGTTAGTGATCGGGGGCGCTGAACATCGATTGGCCCATCCGAAAATTGGGCCTTATCCGCTTGAAAGGACTTCAATGAGTCGCATTTTATTGGTGGACGACGACACCGACCTGGCCGAATTAGTGCAAACCAAGCTGACCGCAGAAGGCCATTCGGTTGAAGTGCGTCATTCAGGCGAAGGCGCGTTTGAGGCCGCTAAACAAATAAAACCAGAACTGGTCATCCTCGACATCATGTTGCCGAAGGTCACCGGATACCAAATTTGCCGCCGATTGCGAAAAGACCCGGAGTTGTATCGAGTCGGTATTCTGATCCTTACGGCATTGGGTGAAGAGCCGGAAATGCAACATGGCCTCGAGCAGGGCGCCGATGACTATCTGGCCAAGCCGTTTCGTCTGGACACATTGATGGAAAAGATCGGCGCGCTTCAGTCCTTGCAAGAGGCCGTGGCCCGTCCGAACCCGTTGACGACGTTGCCGAGTACAGATGCCATCAAGCGTGAAATCAATCACCGGCTCGCCCGCGGCGTCGCGATAGCGGCGTGTTATCTTGGCGTGGTCGATTTCAAAGCGTATTGCGCAGTCTATGGCAAAGACGGCCAGGAAAAAGCGCTCAAGTTTATGGCAAGCACGTTGGTGAAACTCACGCGCGAAATGGGCATCTACGAATGCTATATCGCACACCTCGGCGGTGAACACTTCGTCGTAATGCTAAATTTAGACGACTACGAAGGGTATTGCCGGGGGCTAGTGGAGACGTTCGACACCCAGGTCAAACAGCTTTATTCCACCGCCGAATCCAACCAGGGCTACATCGAAGCGTTGGACAAGACCGGCAAGAAATCCAAGTACCCTTTAATGACGTTATCAATCGGGGTGGCGCACACCCAATTCCGGTCGTACAAGAGCGCAAAGAAAATGTTTGAGGTACTTGCGCAGACTCGTCAAAAAGCGAAACCGGATGGAAAAAGCAGCGTCTTCGTGGACCGCCGTAAGACTGAGCGCTAGAACCGAATTTCGTAGCCCACACACAAATGGGGTTCAAGCGGGTGCTTTTCCACGACATCGTATTTTTCTCTGATCGTCGGCCACTCTTCCGGTAGGCAAGCACAATAGAGATATTCGATCCCATAGAAACCAGCGGTCGCGAGTTCCGTGTGTTCTGGCGTCGGCCGCATGCGGAATCGGTAGTGACGGCCAATTTCCTTAAGGCCCAGCCGGGCATAGTACCGTTGCGCGCCTCGGTCCTGGCTCCAATATTCTAACCGCTTATACCCTTGGGTTTTCGCGTCTTCGATAGTCGCATCGATTAGCTTTTGGCCGATGTCGTGCCCCGTGTACTCGGGCAAACGGCCAAACTCGAGCACATATCCACCCAGACTGTCGCTTTGCAGGCACAACTCGCCCGGCTTCTTTTCATACTGCGTATCGGTGAGCGCTACAATCTTGTCATCCAGCTCGCCGACCAAGCGTGTTGAATCATAGCCTTCGTATTGCGGTCGCTCCTGAATCGAGTAATTCCATGAATGCGAAATACTGAGGATGATGGCGTGAACCCGCATCCATTCCAACTCGTCTTCGTCGCGATAAGGTCGAATCGTCAAGTCCACGCGAAATTTCTTTCTTCCAGTTGGAGTCTCACGACAGTTTTGGGAGATCGATCGGCGAATCTGTCACGCGATTTGCAGCCGCCAAGTTTTCGATCGCTTCGCGGTAGTCCGGATTAAGCGCAAGCGCGCGTTTGAATAGCCCGATCGCCCGACGGCTCTCCCCCATGCCCCAGAGCACCGCGCCCAAGTCATTGTAATTTTCAGATGCTTCAGGAAAAGTCTGAATCGCGCGCGTCAGAAGCGACAGGGCCTTCTTGTGGTCGCCGCCCTCAAGTGCCGATCGCCCCTCACGATTCAACGCGAGTGCCGCATCCCGAGCCGCGGCACGGTCATGTTCGGGCGAATTGCTCCATTTCTCGCGAAATCGTTCTCCGTTTTCATCCAACAACGTCCTTAACTGGTCACCGTGGATACCCATTCCCGAAAACGTGCGGTGCCCGAAATGGAATACGAAACAGTCGAGCGCAACGCGCAATTCGAAGCCAGCTTGCTGCACGCGCACTCCATAGTCATCGTCCTCGTAATTACCGATACCAAACCGTTCGTCGAACAACCCGACCTTGGCGAGGACAGTGTCCCTAACTAACATGCAGAAACCAACGAGCCGATTGGTCCTTCCAAACGTTCCACAGCGCTCTTCGTACAACTGATCGCTATAGGCGTTGATATCATCCAACGACTCTAATTCCAGATCAAGAATCATTTGCGGGCCAGAGGCATAGTTGCTCATTGGGCCCACGATACCGATCGCCGAATTGCGATCGAGCGCCGCCAGCAATCTAGGCAACCAACCGCGCGGGACAACCGTATCGCTATTGAGTAACAGCGCATGGCCTTTCGCCGCCGCAAGGCCCAAATTGACGCCGCCCGCAAAACCCAGATTTGTAGCTGCATGAACCACAGTCGCGTCTTCTATGGAGTCGAAATACTCCCCCACGCCATCGTCCGAACCGTTATTCACCAGGATGAGTTCATAGGTGTCCGGATCCGTATTCGCCAGGATTGAATCCACGCACTGGCGGCAGTAATCCAGTTGATTGAACGCGGGGATAATAATCGAGACGCGAGGCTGCATGGCTAGCGAACGACGTGCCCCGGGCTTCGACGCGCGAAAATGAGTCCAGGCCACAGTCCGGGTATCGGACGCGTCGATAGCGCGCCCCATAGCGTAATCGTTCCTTCACCGGTCGCAATTCGCGCTTGCGAACGCATGGCAACAACTTTTCCCGATTTTGTCGTCTGCTCGACTCGTTCCCGCACCGCCAGCAATGTTCCCGGAGCGGCATCAACCGGCTCGGAATCGCAAGTAGTCTTCGTTATGTACACGATACGATCGCCGTCATAAAATCGGGGAAACGCAAAAGGAAGGCTAGCCAAACAAAGCCGATGAATATCCTCGGCCGACGCGTTCCAGTCCACGAATAAGGCATCACCTTCATGCTTGCCCTCGTACGATGCGTTCTCGCCATCCTGAGGCGTGCCAACGAGGCCATCGCGTTCGATTTGGATCAGCAGTTCTTCGACCATACCGCCGGCCATATCGGAGGTCTGCTTGTACACCTGCCCCGCCGACTCCTTCCCATCCAACTCGAGCGAGTGCTGAATCAAAATATCACCGGTATCAATCGATTCTTCCATGACATGAAACGTCACACCGGTTTCTTCACGCTGCGCAAGGATGACTGCGGCAAACGGGTTTGGTCCTCGGTGCAACGGCAATAGCGAAGGATGACAATTGACCGTTCCAATCTTTGGTAATTGGATCAAGGGCGGCTTCAAAATGATGGCAAATCCGGCGACCAATAGCAGGTCTATGTCGAGAGCCCGTAGCGGATCCAGTTCAAAATCATCCATCTTGTCAATGTAGTGAATCGGAATTCCGTGACGCCTCGCGTATCCCGTGACCGTAGCAGCAGCACCGAAAATACCGGTCATAAAGGGAATGAACCAACGACGGAATCCTCTGAGTTTCCGACCATCCTGGACCACAGCGACGACTTCATGATCGGCATCCGTCGTGCCCAGCAATACGTTAAAACCGAGGCTACCCGTTCCAGCAATCGCGACGCGCATTAAAAGGTCCGTTTGCTATCGAGCATCAACGTCACTGGACCATCGTTGACCAGCGAGACGTCCATATGTGCCCCAAATTGACCTTGCTCAACGTGAAGCGCGTGAGCATGCAGCAGTTCGAGGACCTTTTCGTAGAGGGCGGTCGCGAGTTCCGGACGTGCGGCGGAGGAGAAGGATGGACGCCTTCCTTTACGACAATCCCCCAATAACGTGAACTGGGAGATCACCAACACGCAACCCCCGACCTCATGAACAGAGTGTTCGTAGTTTCCTGCGTCATCGGGGAAACATCGGAGCGTGGCGATTTTGTCAGCAATCGCTCCGGCGTCGTCCTCCGTATCGTCGCTGGCGACGCCAAGCAGAACCATCAAGCCTTTGCCGATGGAGCCGACGGCCTTGCCGTCCACACTGACGGAGGCTTCTGATACTCGTTGAATTACGGCTCGCATTTTGTGATGGGTCCCCTTGCGCCAGTTTATCAAGGGCGTCATCAGCGGTAAAGATCGCTTCCTAATTACTAACGACCGGGCGTCTGCGGGTATACTACGGCCCAATTGCATTAGGAGTGCTGTCGGGGTGATTGTGGGAGTCCCAAAAGAAATTAAGACCGACGAACGCCGTGTTGCGCTCGTACCGGCCGGTGTCAGTGCATTCGTATCGCACGGCCATACCGTGTTGATCGAGAAAAGTGCTGGCGTGGGTAGCGGCATCCTCGATGCGGAATACCGGGCCGCGGGCGCTCAAATCGTCCAAAAGGCGGATCGCGTATGGACGGATGCCGAACTCGTGGTAAAGGTCAAAGAGCCGTTGGGCCGAGAGTTGCGTCTGATGCGCGACGGGCAGATCGTCTTCACGTATCTCCACCTCGCTTCCAACGAACGGCTGACAAAAGCGCTTAAGCGCCGTGGCGTCACCGGGATTGCGTATGAGACGATTCAGCTTGACGACGGAAGTCTTCCGTTGCTTATGCCCATGAGCGAAGTCGCCGGGCGGCTATCAATTCAAAAAGGCGCGCACTGTCTCGAATCGGTGAGCGGCGGACGCGGCGTATTGCTCGGCGGCGTTAGCGGTGTAAAACCCGCCAATGTGCTTATACTCGGCGCGGGTGTTGCGGGATTCAACGCATGCTACATCGCGGTCGGCATGGGCGCACACGTCACGATTATGGACATCGTCTCCAAGAAGCTCCGCTACGTTCACGACGTAATGGGCGGCCATGTCACAACATTAATGTCGAACCGCGCGAACATTGGCGAAGAAGTTGCGGCCGCGGACTTGGTCGTGGGATCGGTTCTCGTCCCCGGTGCGCGAACCGATGTCCTCGTTACCCGGGCAATGGTAAAGGCCATGCAGCCGGGTTCGGCAATTGTCGATCTCGCCGTGGACCAGGGTGGATGTTGCGCCACCACGAAGCCAACGACACACAGCGATCCAACCTATCTAGTCAGTGATGTAGTCCATTATTGTGTTGCGAACATGCCGGGTGCGGTTCCCCGCACGTCCACCTACGGCCTTACAAACGTCACGACAGGGTACGCGTTAGCCTTGGCGAACCGAGGATTTGAGCGCGCCGTGCATGAAGACGCGGCGTTGCGTAAAGGCGTCAACACGCACGCGGGCGAAATCACGCACCCGGCTGTGGCCAAAGCATTCGGGATGTCGTGCACGGAGTTGGCCGCATGAACAAGGCGCAACTGCGATACGACGTAGAATACCTGGCGGGCCACCTCATTCATCGGGGCGCGAGCACGCACAGCGAACGCGCTGCGGCCGAATATATTCGCGACCGCTTTCAAGTCTGGACGCTCAATTCGTCCATCGACGATTTTCATACGCACGGCAACACGCATCTCCTGTTCGCCTGCTATTTCGGCGAGTCGCTGGTCGTCGCGATACTGGGACATCTTATGCCGTGGCTCGGGTTTGCCTACGGCCTTGTCGTATTCACCATGTTCTTCATTGAACATAGCGGGTACGAACTGCTTGGGCGTTTCTTGCCCCGGTTCGACACGCAGAATGTGTCCGCGCGTTTCCTCAGCTCAAAACCGAAACAGACCGTTATCGTAACTGCGCACTACGACTCCCCAAAGACGGGTCTCCTCCATGACGAAGGTCCGGGCGCACGCCTCATGCACGCCATCATCCTGGCGTGTATGTGTTTGGTTATCGTGAGTTGTGCAGCAGAAGCGCTCGGCGTATTCAACGAATGGACGGTGCGGCCCGATTTTGTTGTGCGTTGGGGAGCCGCATTAATTCTCACCAGTCTTGCCATGCGCCTTGTCATGATCGATGCGCAAAACGACTATCTCCGTGGCGCGATTGACAACGCCTCCGGCGTGGCTGCGATGCTTGGACTCGCTCAATCACTGACCGAGCATCCCCCGGAACAAACCGATGTCTGGCTGGTCGCAACCGGTAGCAATGACGCCTGGATGAGCGGGATGCGCCGGCTGCTATCCACCGAAAAGTTGAATAAAGGCAATACCTATTTCGTCGACATAGATGAGGTAGGCCGAGGTCAAATGGCGTACGTCGAACGGGTCGGCGTGCTTGGCCGACACAAGCCTACGAAAACACACGGCAAGGCCGAGCGCCCGGTGAAACCCGAATTGCTATCGAGTTCTAAGGCTACAGCCATGCCCTCCGATGCGTATGTCGCACTGGCCCGAGGCTATCAAGCCATGGCAATCACCACCGTTCCCGACAAACGGACGCCGGACGCGTGGTCCGAATACGATGACCGGCCGGGGGAAATCGATTACGACACAGTCGAACAGGCGGGCGAACTCGTCGAAGGGATCATTCGAGGTTTTGACAAGGGCTAACTGCGCGTATTTTTGAATGCGCGCGCATGCTCCGGTACTCTTTCCACGCTTTTCTGAACTGGGGTAAAGGATTTCTTATGTCTACTATGAATTTGGTTCCGCATATTTTCCGTGAATACGACATTCGCGGTATCGCTGAAAAAGATCTAGACGCCGTCGCGGTCGAACAAATCGCGAAAGGCATGACGGTGATGCTGCGCGGAAAGAAAAAACACAACTGCGTCGTCGTGGGCCGTGATGGCCGTCACACGTCGAAAGCCTATGCCGCAGCGGCGATCGATGGCCTGACCGCGTGTGGGGTCAACGTAATCGACATCGGTGAAGTCCCCACGCCGCTCGTGTATTACGGGCTTTTCACGCTCCCGGTTGACGGCTGCATCATGATCACAGCCAGCCACAACGCTAAAGAATATAACGGGATGAAAGTCGGCATCGGTCAATCGACCATTCATGGCGCGACCATCCAGAAACTAAAAGCGATCGCGGAGAAGGGCGAATTCCCCACCGCGAAAAAGCCCGTGACGATCACGCGCATGGATCTCGTGCCGAAGTATCTGAAACGCGTCGAGCGCGGCATCAATCTCAAACGCAAACTCAAGGTTGTCGTTGACGCTGGAAACGGCGCGTCGGGCCCGATTGCGGTACCATTGTACGAACGCCTCGGCTGCGAAGTGATTCCGCTCTACTGTGATGTCGATGGCGACTTCCCGAATCATCACCCCGATCCAACCGTCCCAGAAAATCTCAAAGCCCTCGTCGCAAAAGTGAAGCGCACAAAAGCCGACCTCGGCATCGCATTTGACGGCGACGGAGACCGCGTTGGTGCAGTCGACGAGAAGGGCACGATTATTTTTGGCGACACGTTGCTCGCCCTTTTCTCGCGCCAAGTGTTAAAAGACCATCCCGGTGCATCGATCATTTCTGAGGTGAAGGCATCGCGAACCCTCTTCGAAGAAATCCGAAAGAACGGAGGCGAGCCGGTGATGTGGAAGGTCGGTCATTCCCTCATCAAGGCCGAAATGAAAAAGCGAAAATCGCCTATCGCGGGCGAACTCAGCGGCCATATGTTCTTCAAACATCGCTGGTACGGATTCGACGACGCCGTGTACGCCGGCGCGCGACTGATGGAAATCCTCGCAGCCGGCCGGAAACCGCTGAGCGCCCACCTCGCAACGATTCCAAAGATGTTTTCCACGCCGGAGATTCGGTTGGAGACGAGCGAGAAAAAGAAATTCAAGATCGTCGAAGATGCCACAAAGTATTTTCAGAAAGAGCTCGGCCTAGACGTTGTTACCATTGATGGCGCACGCATCGAATTCGAAGACGGCTGGGGACTCCTCCGCGCTTCAAACACATCGCCCGTCTTGGTCATGCGTTTCGAGGCCACGACAGCAAAACGGCTCAAAGAAATCCAAAAACTCGTCGAAGGCAAGGTCAAGAAACTGAACAAGTGATTCTTGGCCACAGATTGACTCTGATGAACCCAGATTTCTTATCCACGAAAGTCCAGTCGTTTCATCTGTGTCTATCCGTGTTCATCTGTGGTGGCCTTTTCTTGGTTTTTCCCAAGTTAGCAGCAAGCGATGAGGAATCGACGCTCGACAGCGCCGAATTCATCGAAATGCGAGGAGGACTCGACAACGCTCAAGTTCGTTTTACCTCGGACCAATCAGTGCGCGTCGCATTCCTAGGCGGCTCCATCACGCAAATGATCGGATGGCGCGATCTGGTCTGCGACGACCTCAAAACCCGATTCCCCGACACAACGTTTGATTTCGTTCAGGCGGGCGTGGCATCAATGGGGTCGACACCTGGCGTGTTTCGGTTGACCCGTGACGTTTTCGGCCGAGGCCCAGTCGACCTATTATTCGTTGAGGCTGCGGTCAACGATTCCACGAATCACCGAAAGTCTATCGATCACATCCGCGGAATGGAGGGCATCGTTCGTCGAGCACGTCTCATCAATCCCAGTATCGACATCGTCCTTCTGTACTTCGTCGATCCGGGAAAGATGAAGGCCTATAGCGCAGGCGAAACGCCGATCGTGATCGCCAATCACGAACGCGTCGCGGAACACTACGGCCTACCGAGTATCGACCTCGCCCGTGAAGTGACAACTCGAATTGCCGCCGGCGAATTCACTTGGAAAGATGATTTCAAAGATCTGCATCCTGCGCCGTTCGGCCATCAATTGTACGCGCAATCAATTCGACGCCTGTTCGACCTCGTATCGCTTCAATCGCCTGATTCCGATACCGCGGTCACCGACCATCCGCTGCCAAACACGCAACTCGACCCGCATAGCTACACCAAGGGACGCATTGTCTCCATCGATCAGGCGATTGGCCTGAAAGATTTCGAGATCGCGGATGACTGGCAACCGGTCGATGGCAAAGGAACACGTCCAGGATTCGTCGACGTACCGATGTTGGTCGCCGAAAAACCCGGTGCCTCATTTCAGTTCGCGTTTGAAGGCAGAGCTGTTGGACTTTGGGTCGCAGCCGGACCCGATGCCGGGGTCATTGAATACCAGATTGATGATGGCCCAATGCAACGGCTCGACCTCTTCACCGACTGGAGTGCCATGCTGCACTTACCTTGGGCCTATATTCTCGTAGCAGACTTGGACTCGACATCTCACACGCTCGAAGTGCGGGTAGCAACGCCAAAACGAGATCGTGAACGCGGGGGCACCGCTGTTCGTATCGCGCATTTCCTCGTGAACGGTTAGGGTCCGCAATTTCGTATACTGAGAACCTTCGTGTATCGCCAAATGTAATCAAGATCACAATCCATCAATGAAACGAAAACAAAAACTAATTGTCGGGCGATCCGAGTACGTTGATTTCTTGGATTGGGGACTTGTAAAAATGCTCGCCAAAGTCGACAGCGGCGCCCAGACCAGCGCACTCCACGTCGAAGATCTAATTCAACTCCCAGACTCGGAGGTCGAATTTCGCGTCATTCTAAACATGCACCGCGACGCCCCCAGTGTGATCGTCCGCGCCCCAGTAATCCGTTGGGCGAAAGTACGATCCAGTTCCGGGCATTACTCCAAACGCTGTTTCGTCAAGACCCAAGTACGCATCGGACCGGTGACGAAAGACATAGAGATTTCGCTGGATTCTCGCGAAAAAATGCAATACCGAATGTTGCTCGGGCGTCAAGCGCTCGCGAGGGATTTCGTGGTTGACGTAAACAAGCGGCACGGGTTCCCACCCAACAACGTTCCAAAAGGAATTTGATAGAATGAAAATCGCCATCCTGAGTCGGCAGCCACGCTGCTACAGCACGTCCCGCCTAAAGAAAGCAGCGGCAGAGCGCGGCCACAAAGTCCGAATTCTCGATACACTCCGGTTTTCCATGCAAGTCGAGCACGGCAACCCGGATATGTATTACGGGAACAAGCCCCTTCCGTCAATTGACGCCGTCATCCCGCGAATTGGATCGTCGATCACCTTTTTCGGCGTCGCCGTCGTGAAGCAATTCGAGGAAATGGGCGTCTACACCGCGAACGAATCACTCGCCATACGAAGTTCGCGCGACAAATTGCGTGCTATGCAAATTCTCAGCCGCTATGATGTGGGAATCCCCGCTACCATTTTTGTGCGTGATAAGGACGACATCATGCCATCGATTGAACGAATTGGCGGCCCCCCCGTCATCATCAAACTCCTTGAGGGCACACAAGGGGTCGGCGTTATCCTCGCCGAGACCAGTAAAGTCGCGGAGGCGATTATTCAAGCCCTCCACAGTGCCAAACAGAACGTCTTGATCCAAAAATTTGTAAAAGAAAGCAAGGGTACAGATGTACGCGCCCTCGTCGTTGGCGATCGTGTCGTCGCCGCGATGCGCCGCCGCGGCGCACCCGGCGAATTCCGGAGCAACGTCCATCGCGGCGGTTCCACGGAGGTCTTCGATCTGCCCGACGATTATCAACACACCGCTGTCCGCGCCGCGCAAATCACGGGACTACGGATCGCCGGTGTTGACATGCTGGAATCGAACGATGGCCCGCAAGTGCTGGAGGTCAACTCTTCTCCCGGCCTCGAAGGCATCGAAACAGCGACTGGGATCGATGTAGCCGGTGAAATCATCGCCGACATCGAGAACAACGTCCTGTTCCCAGACGTTGATCTAAAACAACGGCTACGGCTCGCGGGCGGATTCGGGCTCGTCGAGTTTGTTGTACATAAGATGCCTGACCTCGAGAAGAAGGCGCTGCGCGATGCACCGCTACAGGAAAAAGACATTCACGTAATGAGCATCACGCGGGAGAACGCCGTAATCCCGAATCCGAAAGGCGATGAAATAATTAGAAAAGGGGATTTGCTCTTGTGCTACGGCGAGCTACACGAATTGCGTAATTTCGCTAAGAATCGAAAGCGGAAGCCGAAGAAGTCGAAATTGATCAATAGGCAGCCCACAGACTAGGTAGGTTTGCGAGCCTCGACCGAATAGAACGAGAAGTCGCCCTTCAGCCGGAGATCGCCATCAGCCTCCGCTGCTTGGCGTAAGCGTTCGATACCTGCGGCATACTCTTCATCCGTCAGCACGGTCAATTGCGACGTGAAAGATTGATTGAGTATCCCGTGCTTCAATGCATCCTCATAGCTCACATCAAAATCGACTGTCTCCGCCACGCCGACTACCGGGTCCTCAAAACCGACACTGCCCAACCACTCGACTTGCTGCGCGCGCGACGGATATCGGACGAGGTCCGCTTTATACGATTCCGGGAAGTAGTCATAGATAAACCATTTTCCGGACGCTTCATGGGGGTCCAAACCGATCAACAAGATCGCCCCACCCGGTTTAGTCACCCGGCACGCTTCGCGAAGCGCCGCTTCTTTCTCCGGAAAATGGTGAAACGCATTGCAGATTTGAACACAATCAAAGGAGGCATCGCCCCAAGGCAACGCTTCAGCGCTCCCCTCGCGAATGTCTCCGTCCAAGCCTTCGCGCGCAATTGCCAACATGCCGGACGAATAGTCGAATCCCGCGTACTCGCAACCCAACTCCTTCAACAAGCGCAACCAACGCCCCGTTCCACACCCAACTTCGAGAACCTTCGACGCGTTGTGACGGCGCACGAAATCAGTAATGGTTTTCTGAAATCCAGCATAATCACTGACCTTGTACCGCTGGTTATATTCGCTCGCAATCGCGTTGTAATCAACTTTGTACATGAGAATTCCTAGCGGTATGCGATTAGCGTTGAAAGCTTCTGATTACGCGTCATGAGTTTGCCGCCGCATGCGTATACACGTTGCAATCCCGAATCCGGAATTGACTGAAACGACAAAAACCGCCAACGAAGCGGCGAGCCCCATGGGCCATAGCGTAAGCCAGGAGCTTCCCCAGGGATTTAACACGTCGCCCCCCTCTACCAACAACCAGTTGATCAACACGAGCCAAAGCGGGAGGATCGAAACGAGACTTATCACGTGGTGCGCGATCTGTCGATTCATGATGGCATTCCCTAGGCGGGGATATCGCCCAATGAGTCCCATTATACAGTCATTTCGGTCAGGTCAGGGACCCTTTACGGGCGACTGGGACACTGGATTCCTGCCCTCGCAGGAATAATGACGGTGGTGGGGTAATCCATACGCATATAGCAAAGTCCGCGCACTTACTCGGCGCCAATGTTGCACACTGCTGGTCACCTCCGTAGCCTACGTGCGATACAAAGGGTAATTCATTGACAAATCCACTAAGATTTACTTGAATTTCGCGGTTAGGTGTTGACTTCTTCAAGATTAAGTTCGTTCCCACGAATCGCCGCGAGCAATCCGACGGGGTCAGGGGTGCCAATGCGAAATCGGCGGCCGTCGTCGTATTCCAGTTCTACCGCGTCTAGTCCGGAGACATTCCAGAGCCATCCGTGGGGTGTGATTCGGATGCCCCAGCCGTACCACCACTTGTTTCGCACGATGCGCGCGTCGCGGATGTCGGTGATGCGAATGCTCCGGCGGATGATTCCTGGTCCGAATGCGAGGATGAGTTCGTCAGCGGTCACTTCGACGGTCAAGCTGCAAAAGAGAATAGCGACAGCGACAAGCACGGCCAACACGGGCCCGGTGATGAGGCGGGTTTCGGGTAGAAGGACTAGAAGCGCGGCGATCCCGGGAATCACTAGGGCGAAGATGATTAGGGTCAGGATTCCAAGTTGTCTGTGCTTGTATGCGTGCATGAAGTTTCGTGCTCTGAAAAGAAACTAGAGGTTCTTAAACCACTCATCGTTCACCTTCACTCGCTCGACCATCTCTTTCGTAACGCCTAGATCCAGTTCCTTAAGTTTATCCGCCAGTTCATCCCCGTTAACCAGGTCAATAGGAGGTGCACCATCACGTGTGGCTTCTTTCACAGCTGCCGGAGTAAACGTGCCAGTTGTAATGAACAGACCCTTGTCGGCCCTCCCTACCATGGCTCCGCGAAAGTCACGTATTGCGCCTGCCGATACGGAACCCTTGTATCTCTTACACTGGAAAATCACGTGGAAACTCATGAATCCGTGAATTCGCGCGATGCCCTTGCCATCAATGCCGCCATCCCCGCTTTTCCCCGTGACCTCGACGGCCACGAATCCAGATTCACGCAATACCCTCTGCGCTAGTCTCTCAAACGCATCCGGGCTTAGGTCCTGCGTAAGCACTCGGTGGAGTTTTTCTTTCCATTCTTCGTCCTCCTCGAAATCATTGACACATTCGCTATCTTGGCTCGAACCGGAAGCATCCTTATCGCGACGGCTGTCTTTCTGAACTTGTGCTCGGACTACTTTTACTACTTCCTGCGAATCGACGCACTCAACATCTCGACCGTTTGCTGTAAGCGCCCATACACCCCGGCTTGAATTTTCAAGTAGACCATATTTGCGGAGATAAGTGCGTGCCCACGCAAGTCGATAGGCGACCTCTGTCTGAGAGCCCCTCTCGGGATTATGAACCATTGCGAGTACTTCCTCGGGAATTGCTTCGATTTCCACGACCTTTTCGTAAATCTCCTCCACGGTCCCGGAACCGCCAAGCTGTCGCATGGCAGCCAGCAGTGGATTTAGTAGGGAGTCGAATGTCGGCGGTTTAGTCATGATGAGAACAAGCTCCGATTCGCAAATTCGTTAAGAACCTGGACGGCGAGAACGAGCCGAAAACCGCGATGCTATTCGCCATCGGGAAGCAACCATATCAGGAGTTTTCAGCTGTCGTGGCATTGTTCTTTCGGCTTCGAAGCCGGTCCTGGACTTTCTGCGATAAATGGGGCGCGGTATAGACATAAGCAAGAATCGCGCGACACAGGTCATCTAGGATAGTACTGTCTTCAATTGTGAGTTCGCCAAGTGATGCATGTGCGCCAATGTTACGAAGATCCTTTAAACCTTTCGCAACCTCCACCAGTTTGTCTGGTATTTCCCCTTTCGTCGCAAGATCACCAATCCGATGGCCCAGAAACTCACCGCTAGCACCACGATCAAGACACACTAACTCCAACACCCGACCGAGGAGCACTCCATATGCGTTTGTGTCAATGCTTCGAACCTGATGCGCTGCATCATATGCTTTCGCTATTAATGACGGCACACCTTCAGGTGTACTGGGCGGCTGAGGGTATAGATACGAGTATTCACGTTCTTCCGGAATCTCGCTGTGCGACACAAACTGGCGAAGAATCACATTTTCGCAGGACGGACAAAGAAGCAACTCACGAACGGGCCCACAATCGAAACTGAAATTTTCGTGAAAATGCTCGCGAATAGCGTCATGTTCCGCGACTTTCGTCATTGGCGCTCGATTGAGACAGTGAAGGCACTGAATTACTTCCGTTTGGTCGTCGTTTCCAGGCTTCTTCATCCGGACATTCCAGTTAGTTGGTTTCCGAGTAACAACGATTTCGCACACGGACTCTCTCCGCCTACACGTGCGGGAACTGTATCGCAATTCCGAAATACGGACTCAGCTCACGCTTTCAATTTCCCAGGAATGGGAAGACTGTACTCTCTCAGTCTCCAGCGCTCGAATCCCCAATACAATACAGCTTGTCTGCCGTCCGAATGAACAGGCGGTTGTCGGCGATAGCGATGGATGATTTCGCGGGTGCGGTGCTGCCGAGGTCAATTCGGTTGATGACTTCGAACTTATCCGTCGCGGCGGCGATGATAACTTGTCCTTTTTCGGTTATCGCATAGAGTTTGCCGTCGGCGATGGTGGGCGATGCCCAGATTCGGGAGTCGGCGTCGAGGTCTTCGTAGTAGTGGGGTTTGCCGCTTTTCGGGTCGAGGCAGATAAGTTGTTTGCGTGCGCCGTTCACGATGAAGAGGAGTCCGTTGTAGTAGGCGGGCGTCGGAACGTCACTGGTTTTATCATCAAATATCCAGGTTGACTCTTCATACTTCAGATTCTTTCCGTCGGCGGGATTGAAGGCAAACGCATCGACGCCGCGCGGTTGCAGTCCAACGACCAAGTTGTCAGCGACGACGGGCGACGGGATGAGGCGATCCATATTTCCTTGGCGTGGGTTGTGGAAGTGACGCCACATTTCTTCGCCGGAGTCGAGGTCGTGGCCCGTGATGTAGTCGCCACCCATGATGGCGATGACAGTCTTTTCCCCACTTTCATACGGGACCGGCGACGTATACGCGTCAAACGACTCGGCGTGCGCATCGGTGGGGCGATGAATTTTCCAAATTGTTTCACCATTGGCCGCGTCCAGACAGACCACGTAGCAGCCCGAATCGGTGTGATTCATCATTCCAAGGTCAGTGTCCCACTCACCGCGAAGCACCTGAATATAGAGACGGCCCTTATAAAACAACGGGCTGGAACTGTAGCCCCAGTTAGTCTTCACGGACCCAAAATCGTTACCCAGATTCCGCGACCACAGGTCTTTTCCATCTGTGTCGACAGCAACGAGCTCCGAGTTTCCAAACATGAAGTAGACGCGATCGCCATCAACGACGGGAGAACACGATGCCATGTCGTTCCGCGCATTCGCCTCGCCATCGGAGACGAATTGTCTCGACCACAAGATGTCGCCACTCGCGGCATCGATACACATGCCGGAGACTTTGGTTTGCGTCGCATCATTCGTCACGACATACACGCGCCCGTCGACGATGGCGGGTGTCGCGGAGCTAACGCCTGGCATATCAATGGCCCAAGCGATATTTTTTGTCGCGCTGAACTCAGTGGGAAGGTTACCAGCCCGGGTTGAACCGTTGTGATTAGGGCCCCGCCAATTTGGCCAATCCGCCGCAAACGCTGGCCCAACGGCAAAAGTTATCGTGCACAGCACGGCGCTGATGATTCTCAGATGATTCGTTTGCATTGATGGTATCCCCTTTACAACTGACCGTTCCTTACGTCAGCAGAAAGCGTAGCGGATTGGTGACAATAACGCCAGACTAGCGGTCTTCGCGAATGATCGTCGGTGTAATAAATATGAGGAGCTCATTGCGGCTGGCCTCAACCTGCTGACGCTGGAAGAGATTGTTGATGAAGGGAATCATACTCAATCCGGGAACCATGTTCGTACGACCATTTTGAGGCCAATTGAACTCGTTGGGATAAGCGCCCCACGGAAATGAAGGAATATCCAGCGTTTCCGTTTTCACGATTGACCGTTCGGCGTCATCCGATTGGCGCTCGAATTCTAGGGTTGCGATGATAGGCAGTTGGCCGCTTGCTGTACCCGAATTATTGCCGGTGCGCGTCACGTTCAGTTGTCCGGGCAATTGGGCTGCGATCACAAGCGTCAATCCCACGTCCCAGAGTTCAGGATTTTGGCCCTCATTGTAAGTAACCTCGACTGGATCGATTGATACTAATTGCATCTGGACAACCTTCGCTTGCACGGTCGCTTGCGATCCGATCTGGGGCAGGAGCGATTGATTGAGTATTTCCAGTATCGTATCGGTCTGATCGAGATCGGCGTCGATGAGAGGAGACCGCTGCAACGCTTGACCGACGAAAGGAATCGCGGCATCTACCGGATCAGAATTTGGATCAAAGAAGTTCACTGACAATTCCGTCCTCGACACCTCAATGATTGTTGCTTCGATGACGACTTGTTGGGGGCCGATGACATCCTTGGCAGGCGATGCCTGCTGCACTTCGAAAAAAGCGAATCCCGGATTGATGGCCAACTCACGGACGGGACATCCAAGCATTAGCGGTAGTGTCAGCATTAGGCTAAACATTAATCCCAATCTAATGCACTTCATAGAATGTTCTCCTAAGACACAGAAACACCCAGACAAGCCAAAGAAACACCGTATCAGTAAGAAGTTTACCCGTCAATTGACGAATGACACCGGCGCATGGGTCAAATGCTTTTCGATGCGAATATGTACGCACGGTGACTCTGATGTTCGACATCCGGGTACGGCGCGCGTTCATTGGATTCGACATCAATAAACCCTACGCGCGTAAGCGATGACAAAACATCTTCGACTTCAAAAAACTGAAAATCGATGTCGGAAGGATTGCCCAGAAATTCGTCTACGTGTAGGGAATGATCACCAATGTGAAAAGCTAGAAATACGGTACCTCCCGGTCGCAACACGCGGAAGATCTCCGCAAACATCGTGTCGAGTTCCGTGTTGGCTAGGTGACAGATCGCGTAAAACGCCAGGATTCCGGCGAGCGAATTGTCGGCTGCACAAAGTGAACACATATCAGCCTGCACGGATGGCACCGGCCCGTACAACGCGCGACCTTGCAGCAGCGAGTTATGCGAGATGTCAGAACCATGCACGTTCACGCCGTGTCCGCGGACGAATTCTCCCACTTGTCCTGGTCCGGATCCCAATTCCCAAACGACGCCGGAATCCTTTGTGCGATCCGCAAAACGCTGAAGCAACTCACGGTCGAGCGGCTTGTTATTGAGTTCGGATTGGTACTGCGAGGCGTAAGCCGAGGCGCCAGCGTCGTATGCCGCACGGACTCGTTTTCCCATCTTTGCACGCATGATGAGGGGGACTCCTTATGCGAGGCCTAGGTCTTTGTAGATCGCGTTATTAATCGCCCGATTCCGCTCTTGGTGAATGGGTTCTCCCGGCATCCCCGTACACGCCCATGCGACGACTAGATCGTGTTTCGGATCGCAGAACGCCATGGTCGATTGCATGCCGCCGTGGCCAAAAGCGTCACCCGATGCATAATCTCCGAAACCGTAAGGCACGGTGTGCAAACCATACTTGCCCGAGTTGCGCATGAAACCTAGGCCCCAATCCATAGTGTGCGCAAAGGTATCGTCGAACATGCCTTCACGTTGTAGGCCGGTGAATAGCGCTACAGTCTCGGATCTAAGAAATTCGTCTCCGTCAGCGAGTAACATCTCGTAGAATCGGCCCAATTCGCGAATCGGTCCACGGCCATTCGCGCCGGGACGGCATTGGGAAAGGTGATGTGGCCGGTGGTTCGTTGGTCGCATCGATCCCGGCTTGCCCGAAAGCGTCACGGCAATACGATCACCATAGTTGTTCGCCGTGTTTTCCGGAATCCCGATCCACGAATCACTCATACCAAGCCTGAGAAATAAATCGTCGTGAACGTATTCGGCATATTCACGATGCGTGACCCGTCGCATCACTTCGCCCAAAACTTGCCATCCGCTTGAGGCGTGATAGCCCGCTTTCTTACCCGGCACCCAACCGTCTTCCAATGGGAGCATGCAGATCTTTCGAATTGCTTCATCGCAATCGATCGACCAGGGCACGAAATACTTCGGGAAGCCGCCGGTGTGGGTGAGGACATGACGGACGGTTACCGCTTCCTTACCATTCTCCGCAAACTCGGGGATATAGCGCGCGATAGGCGCGTCGAGGTCGATTCGACCCTGCTCCCATTCCCTTGCAATGGCTATGGCCGTAATCGGTTTCACCGCGGACATCCACAGCACAATCGAATCGGCGGTCATGGGGACGCCATCGCGAGCCTCACCAAACGCGAGATTGACGAGAACTTTGCCCTTTCGCGACACATAGAGTTGCGCGCCGGGATGCAACTCGTCCGCGATTCCTTGTTGCATGACGCCGGAAGTAAGTGGAAACGCGCTTGCCATCAGGTGACCACGTGAATCAAAGAATCGGCGTGGCGTGTTTGCCGATGCCTTTGTAGACCTGTAACAAAAGTACTTCGAGGCTGGGACCGTTAGAGCCGGGAAAACTGCCAAGATCGCGATATCTATCGTAGAACTCAGGGTGATCCGGCGCGACTGGCTCTCCCCCGTCTTTCAGCTCAAAACTGCTGGTATACCGAACCGGCCAAAGATCGATGGGGAATAGGCCAAACAGCCCTTCTATCTGTAGATTTAGTTCGGACAGCGGCCATTCCTTGCGCGCGATCACCCAACTGTTCTCCGGCCCCATGTCGCGAATCAATCGCTGCGCGATGTCCTTCGCAAAAACTTCGTCATGGACAAACACACCGCACTCGTTGTTAATGTAGAATGATCGTGGGTCGAGATTGTACGTACCAATGAACGCCGTCTTCTCATCAAAGACGAAGGTCTTGCTGTGTAGACTCAAGTAGGGGCGCTGCCTAGATCCACTCTCCTCCGCGCGCGCATGGAGCGCATCGAAATTGGCAAGACTAATGCGTAGGTCCGCGGGAAGCGGTTTATATTCATACACCTCAAACCCCAGGCCTTTGATAACTTTTGTGCGGAGTCTAAAGTTTGCTGAATACGTTTCAAGATGGTCCGCCGCACCAAAACTGTTGGTCGACACTTTAACTACCAGGTCGGGTGACCGCTTTTTTGCCTTCCGCATCATTCGCCGTGCACGCCGGTTCAATATCACATACGGACTTTGCACATATACCGTGTCCGTGGCGCTCAGAAAATACTCACGCATGGCAGGAGCCACCGCGCCGCCACCATGCCGACTGAAGAAATAGGAAAGAGTCTTTCGGCCCGGCTTGTCCCAGACAAATTCAAGATCGGCAACGCGCGTTAACGGACGAACAAATGTGGTTGCGATGTAGTCCGAATCATTGGACAACTGATCCAGCGACTTGAAATAGGGCACGGCGTAATCATCGCCATTCGGTTCCGATTTGAGCGTGCCACTCCGCATTCTTCGGGCGACATCGATCAGTTCATCCGTAAAATGCGCGTGCTTCGACCGCCAATAGGCCTCAAAAGACTCCGCCATATCTTCGAGGGCAGGCCCCAAAACAGCAATTTCCCGGTCTTTGAAGTTGTGCTTGGTCGAATAGTCAAAGTAATTATTGCCGATGTTGCGTCCACCTGTAATGCCGATCACACCGTCCACGATCATGACTTTGGTGTGCATGCGTTGATTGGTGTCGTTCGGGGTGAGCATGTTCACGATCTTGCGGGGCAACGACGGCTGAAGACGCTTTGCCATCGGACGATAGAGTTTGACTTCTATTTCATCGAGGTATTCGAGATTCCACGCCAGTCGGTCAGGGTTTTTCGTACTCCACATGTGATCGACCAATAAGCGAATCTTGACGCCCCGGTCGGCTGCCGCTTTCAGTTCATTTTCAAAATAACGACTCGTTTCCTCATCGGCCCAAATGAACGTCTGGAGTTCTTTGGTGGTCTTGGCCTATCGCACATGTTTTACGCGCAAAAAAAACGACTCAAAACCGTCGTCCAACACCAAAACTTGATGGTTGTCCTTTGCCGACTGATCATGGCTCCGTTCATAAACATCCAGAGCATGATCGAGCAGCGGCGACGAGCCTTGGGCGATTGCTCCGAATTGCGACTGCGCAGCCCAAAAACATCCCACTATCACCGCCCACTTGAGTGGCCTGACTACAAACTTATTCGGGTTCATTCGCTATACGAGCTCCGCGTCGGAGATGAATTCGACCAAAACGGGACCGTTGTGAGCAATTGCCTTTGATATCGCATCATCGATTTCTGTCCGTTTTGTAACTCGAATACCCAGTGCGCCACAATCGTTCGCGTAATCAGCGAAGCTCGGATTATGCAGGCTCGTCCCCCAAACATCCCAGTCCCCCGCGCGTTGTTCTTTCGATATTTTCCCCAGCTCACTGTTGTTCAGGAGGACATGCTTTATCGGCATGCTGTATTTCACCGCCGTGTTAAGTTCGCCCATATACTGCCCAAAGCCGCCATCGCCTGTCACTGCGACGATTGGGCGCTCATGACCCGCTGCGGCCCATGCACCCATCGCCGCCGGATACCCAAACCCAATCGAGCCGAGATATCCGGACATCAGTACGGACTGGTCGGTGCATTCGAAGTAGCGACCGAAGGAGTACGTGTTGTTGCCGACGTCGACCGCGATTACAGCGTTGTTCGGAACGTGACGATTCATCGCCGCGAAAATCGAAGCGGAGTTAACGCCTTTGCCAAGGTCATCTCGTTCACGGCTTTCTTTTTCCGCACGCCAAATCGCCCAACGCTCCGCGACTTCCGTGAGTTGGTCGACGTGATCCAATTGCCCTAATGCATCGCACAACCGCTTGAGTGTGACGCCGATTTCGCCGTATACAGGCACATCCACCTTGTGAAACTTACCCAACGCGAGCGGGTCGAAATCGATTTGAATGATCGGCTTCTTCGGCGTAATGCCAGTGTGATCGGAAAATGACGCGCCGAGGACAATTAAGCAGTCGGACTCGTTCATGAAATAGCTGGCGATCGGCGTGCCGCTCCGGCCGAGAACACCGCAACCATGCGGATCACGGTCGGAGACGATACCTTTCCCCTTGAACGTCGTAATGACAGGACAGTGCAACCGGTCGGCGAGTGCTAGGATTTCTTCGCGGTGGTAACGGGCGCCATGGCCGACGATGATGACGGGGCGTTTTGATTTCTTGATGAGTGCTGTCGCGTTAGAAAGCGATTCATCCGCAGGCGCAATTCGCAAATCCGGCAATCGTCCTTCCGGCCCCGACGCCTCAGCATCTATCGCGGGCAAGGTCTGCACTTCGTCCGGGAAGATGAGATGCGCAACGTCGCGCTGCAAGGTTGCATGCTTCAGCGCCAGCGTCATTAGTTCAGCGTGCTTACTCGACGCGAGCACCGTTTGGCTCCACGCCGCTACCGATTGGAACGCGGATGCAAGATCGACTTCCTGAAACGCGCCTGGACCTAACACTTGCGTATTGACTTGACCGGTCAATGCCAACACCGGTGCGCGATCGACTTTCGCATCCCACAGGCCGGTCAAAAGATTTGTCGCACCTGGACCCGCAATCGTTAAACACGCTGCAGGCTTGCCCGTGAGTTTCGCGTAACCGGACGCGGCAAACGCGGCCGCGCCTTCATGACGGATTCCAATGTAAGAGAGTTTGCCCGCTTCAACCTGGCGGCGAATCGCATCGGAAAGCCCCAAATTGGAATGGCCGACCATGCCGAAGACGTGCGTAACGCCCCAATTCACCATGGTCTCTACCATGACATCGGTCACCGTGCGAACGTGTGTCGCCTCATCCGGCAATCCGACGTAAACCCCATCATCGCGTACTTCCGTATCGAACACGTCAACGCCGTCATCGAATCCAGGCGCTTTTCCGGTCAGTGGACAGAAGTCCCACCCGTGCCACGGACAGCGCAAGAGTCCGTTTTCAATGGACCCTTCGCCAAGTGGCCCGCCTTGATGGGGACACTTGTTATCCAACGCAGCGTATTTACCGTCGTGGTGCGTAGCCGCGAGTTGCTTTCCGCCAATGGTCACGGATTTGACCCGGCCATCGGGTAACTCATCAAGGTCGAGGAGTTTGTGCCACTTCGTAGCGCTCACTGGGTCATCTGGCATCGTTAGATTCCTCAACCTTTACTTTCTTCGGCAGCTCTAGTCCTAGTTTCGAAACGATGTCTGCCAAAGGTTCACCATCGTATTGTTTAACCGGATTCATATGTTTGAGGTCGTCCGGAATGTAATCCGATTCCGACCACGTTTCACCCCAATCGGAAGTCTGGTAGACATAGTACCCGGTCATCGGACCAGTCACCGTGAATTCTGCAGCGGGGTGGTAGATTGTAACGCTTCCCACCCCATTGGCGTCCATACGAAACTCGTGGAAATGGTCCATATAGGAGTATTTCTTTAGCGTCGCGACGTGATGCCAGATGGTGCCGCTCATGCTTCCACGCAATATCTCGATATTCCAAGAAGGAGCCTCTGGTTCGTTGTCCAACACCGCCCAAACGTATGGGGCTCGGGTGTTGCTTCCCGCGTAGCGCCAGCTATACATTTTGAATTCGCTGGGAACCGCAAAGCGAATCCAGCCGAACGACGTATTCACGAGGATTGAAGGATCTACCCAATAGTTGGCGAATTCGCTGAGTGTGAAAAATACTCGCGTCTTGCTGCCTGTCGCAATGTGACGACTGACATGGCAGTTTTCCAGATACTCGCTGGAAACAGGCAACTCCTTCAGAATGCTCGGCGAACTTTCGTCAGTCTCTTCGCTTTCTGCATGAACGGTGCACAGCAGCGATTGGATGCAACAGAACACTGCACCAATCATTCGCGTCTTACTTCTGAGCCGTTCCGTACTCATTTCCTATGTTGCGCCAACGCCCGCAAAA
>JAJDAB010000375.1 GCA_029262095.1 Candidatus Hydrogenedentota bacterium | reverse complement strand
GATTCATGCGGCAATTACAATGCAGACGCAACGCATCGCGATGACACCGGCGAATACGATCCCCATTATTCAGCGAATTGCGAATGCCGCGATCGCGTATACAGCATACATAGGCCAACTGTTTTGGCCGACCAAGCTCTCGGTGTTTTACCCCTATTCACCGCTGGACGATTCTATGCTTCAAGCGATCGTACTTGGCGGTCTCCTCATGGTCATTACGTTGGGCACGCTCGTACTTGTCCGGCGTGCGCCGTATCTCGCAGTCGGTTGGCTGTGGTTCTTAGGCACCTTAGTTCCGGTCATCGGTCTTGTGCAGGTCGGATTACAAAGCCGTGCGGATCGGTACACCTATATCCCGAGCGTAGGCTTGTTCATCGCCGCCGCATGGCTCGGTGCCGCACTGATCCAATCGCGACCAGCATGGAGAAAACCGGCAGCCGCCGCCGCGCTATGCATCGTCATTGGGTGTACGGTTTTGACGGTGTTGCAATCGCGCCATTGGAAGGACTCGTTTACGCTATTCCAGCATGTACTCGCCGTGACCGATGACAATCCCATCGCCCACAACAACGTCGGAAGCGAATACCTGCACCGAGGAAATCATGTGCAAGCTCGACAGCATTTCGAAAAGGCGGTTGAGATCGGTGAACGGTTTGGCTGGAAAAACATCGCCGCGCGGGCGCACTTTGGCCTGGGAAGAATTGCGGAAGCCGGGGGCGATCTACGGGTAGCGGAGAAACACTACATCGATGCGCGAGTGGGTGACGGCGCGTATAGCGAGGCCCATAACAACCTCGCAGGTATTTACATGGTGTGGGGACAACGTGAATTCGAGAGCGGCGATATTGATAAGGGCGCAATTCTTTTTGATAAGTCTCTCGCCCTAACACAGCAGGCGCTTGAACACGATCCGGACAACCACGAGGCGGCGTTGAACGCGGCGTTTCTGTACCAATTTCTAGGCGACCAACGAAAAGACCTCGAATATTATCGATCGGCTGCAGGGCTCTATCAACAGGCGATTGACCTTGCTGAACCGGTACCGGTCGTCTTTTACAACTACAGTCTTGTGCTCGCACGACTCGGTGAACTCGATAAAGCCATACGCCAAGTCGAGCGGGCGATCGAGTTAGACCCAACATATCAGGACGCACAGAACGCATTGTTACAATATCTCACGCAGGCATCGAAAGCGTCGTCCTCGCCCGAAACGAACACGAGCCCCAACGATGTCCCGTAACCAATCCACTATGCCCGATACGGACAAGCCATTTGAGTATCTTTGGCCGGACGGCGCTCCGAATGCGGTTGGTGATGAAGCGTTGGACAAACCGCGCATCACGATATTCGAGGCCGATTCGGAAACGGCGACAGGTGCGGGAATTATCGTGCTCCCGGGCGGCGGCTACAGCAAATTGGCCATGGGCCACGAAGGGATGGAAGTTGTCGCTTGGCTGAACGCGCAGGGCGTCACGGCGTTTCTGCTGCAATACCGTCACGGGCCACGGTACCTCCATCCGGCTGCGTTGGAAGATTCGACACGCGCAATGGCAATCATTCGTTCGAAGGCGGCGACATGGGGCGTCGATCCCAAGAAAATCGGCATGCTTGGGTTCTCTGCGGGCGGCCACCTCGCGGCGAGTACGGCGATCTATTCAGAACGTGCGAACCCGTTGTCGGGCGATTCGCTTGGCCGCGTAAGCACGAAGCCAGATTTTCTTTTGCTGATCTATCCGATGATTTCGCTCATTCGGCCGAACGCTCATCGAGGAACGCTGGTGAATCTACTGGGTGAACATCCAGCCGTCGCCGATCGTGAAGCGCTATCGCTGGACCTGCATGTGGATCGGCATACGCCGCCTTCATTCCTTGTGCACACGACCGTCGACCGGAGTGTATCCGCGGAGAACAGTGTGTTGTTTTATCTCGCGTTGCTTAAGAATAAAGTACCGGCGGAACTGCATGTCTACGAACATGGCAAACACGGGCGCGGACTCGGCAAACCGGAACTGGCTTATTCGACGTGGCCGGACTTGTGTTTGCGCTGGTTGCGCGCACGCGATGTGCTGCCCCCGTTGCCGGTGGATCACTCTTCGCCGTAAACCAGTTGCTGAAAGGCTTGTGTTTCCCGGATCGAATCGAAGTCTTGGTCCTCTCGCGCTTCCTCGCGGTATCGGACGTCCAGTACGATTGCGGTGTGGAGCAACGCAACCGCACGGTCGGCTTCGCCTCGCAAACTGGCAAGGCAGGCCAAATTGAAATAGGGGGCGGGATGATCGGGTTCCATATCGCTTGCGCGTTCATAGGCCCGTTCAGCCTCCTCGAAGCGCTTCTGTTCGACCAACAGGTTTCCGTAGTTATTGTGCGTCGGCAATATGTTCGGGTCCAGGTCTAACGCGCGTTTCGCGTGCAGTTCCGCCTCATCCAATCGCCCAATGTGACGCAACAAAATCGCAAGATCGTTGTACCCCCGACTTTGGTCCGGCGCGATTTCGATAGCCCTTATAAAGGCGGATTCGGCGTCTTCGTATCGTTTAGCCGCATGCAGCAGAATGCCCAACCCGTTATACGGAAGACTCCAATCTGGGCGCAGGGCGATGGCCCGATTGAATGCCGCCTCGCCTTCCGCCAATGCGCGCTGTCCGAAATAGCGGACGCCAAGCGCATACTGCGTTTCCGCGGTGTTGAGTACGCCGCGTTCCGCTAGCGCAGCTACGGACTCCACGATACGGCGGGTATTCAACCGCCTTGCCGCCGGGTCTTGTTCCAAACACCGAAGCATCGTTTGGACCAGTTGATCGGCTTGCGCGGGTGAGAGCGGGGTGATGGATACGTGTACGACTTGTTTTGGATTGCGCTCGCTTGGCGCAAAGGTTTCGCGTGAAAGCGCGAACAGCGCCGTAAGAACTACGACGGCACCGGTGATGTACCAAATTGTGTGCTGAAACTTCATATTTGACCAAGCCTTGCGTAAGAGCAGCGTCACTGGATACTACCACGCAGGCGCATCGGCATGAATCTCGCCCCTCCCTCGGCGAGGATACCGAGAGAGGGGCCGGTGGAGGGCTCCACACAGACTAGAACGTTGGGGGCGTAATTTTTTTCACGCCGTCCAACGATGCCAACGCTTGCAGTGATTGCACGTTGATCCGTATGTGGACCATTTCACTGGACCTTGCAATGTTGAGCGTTTGGCCACCAAGCGCGCGAATGCCTTTCAACTGTTCTTCCGACAATGAATCGAGGTAGACAAACACTTCGACCATTCCACCGACGACCTTCACGTCGCCGTTAACGTAGTTGCCATCCTTGGCCTTCGCAGCCAGATTGAGAAGCGTTGGATCGAGTATCCCTGAGCGATTCCGGTCGCTCAGTTCTTTCTTGTCCAAAGGCGCATTCGCCGCCTGCTCGCGGGCGGCATCGGACGCGAAATCGCGCTCCTCAGACCGAACCGACGATTCGGATAAGGCCATTGGCGCATCGACTTTGCCCGCACCTTGCTTAAGCAACCGGCCGCCACGGGCACTCGAACGACTAACCGCTGGCGGCGGTGGCGTAGACGGCATCGCTTGTCCGACCGCGACGGCGTCCTCATCTCCGAAGATTCCTTCGTAGCTAACGCCGTCCGCCATTTCGATTGGCACTTGAATCGTTGTCTGATGGCCGCCTTGATTGACGACCCGATCTTCAACGGCGACGAAGCTCGTAAATTGGGTCATCAAACTGAACTTGAGCCCGAGGTCCGTGATGGCGCGCTGGGTGTTCGTCCTAGGTCGGCCTTGCTGCACGCCCAGCCAATTCTCGTCCATGATGGCCGCAATTTTTGTGCGCGCCCACAGCGGTGCGAGCACATTGTTCATCGCATTCCGGCGCGGAAGAACGACGTTTATGCTTTTCTCGAATGGACCATCGGCCGTGCGGCCCCGAAGCGTAATAACGCCTTTACCGCCGCTGGTGTACCGGCCTTTGATAATGAGTGGTTGCGCGGAGAATAGATCCGGAATTGCGTTCGGCGAGGGATAGACATCGGCGACGTCCAATCCACCAAAGTCGATTTCGATGTCGGTGAGCAACGGACTCCGAATTCGGTTCTGGAATCGCTCGACCGCTTCGTCGCCTTCGGTTTCGAGCGTGACGATCTCAGAAGCGCCTCGTCCGACCCGAGCCATATTGTCGATTAGAAACCGGTTCACCGAGTTGCCGATGCCGAATGCGAATACGCGGGCGTTCTCTACGTTCTTTTGAACGCGATCAATAATCGCCATGTCATTGCCGATAAACCCGTCGGTCATGAAGCAGACGACACGTAGGCGATCCGGATCACGTTGGCCACCAAGCGCGGCATCGATGGCCTTCATCATTTCGGTGCCGCCACCGCCCCGGAGATTGCTCAAGTATTCCAGCGCCTTGCGCCGATTCGATTGCGTATTCGGCATCGACTGATCGAAGCAATACCCCGTGCCACCCGCAAAGCTGACGAGATTGAACGTGTCATTCGGATTCATGCCTTCGATGCATTGGCGCATCGTTTTCTTGGCTTTTTCAATTGGAAACCCGCTCATGGACCCGCTCTTGTCGATGACGAAGATCATTTCCTTCGGCGTGACATAGTCCGGGCGAACACGATCAGGCGGCTGCAGAATCAGTGAGAAAAACTTGCCCTTGTCTCCGGCATGGGTGAGTAGGGCATCTTCGACGTTCTTGCCGCCCACCGCGTATGAGAGTACGAAATCGCGGTTCGGGATGGATCGCTGATTCTTAAGTTTGACGACGGCAGTCGATTGACCGGTTCGATTCACGTCTACGGCATGTAGTTCGGAATCCAATGCTTGAAGCGGCACTCCCGCATCCAAGTTCACCGTTAACGCAATGTCATGTCCGGCACGCGTGCCTTTCGCGGTCACGGGCGGTGAAATGCGATGCGCGTCGATCATGCCTGCAGGGTTGTAACGCGGCCCCACCACCATGGGAAACGAGTATTCGTATTCGCCTCCCTCGTACTTGAGATACTCGACATAGGAGATCGTGATAAGAACCTCGTCACCGGGCATGATGTTTGCCACCGATTGCGTGAAAATATTGGGCCGTTCCTGATCGAGGAGACTGGCCGCTTGACCGGCGTTGCGGGCATTGTTGTATATGCGACGGGCCTCGCCCTTCTCTTTGATCACGCCCTTAACTGTGCGATCTCCGATACGCATGTCCATCGAATCGACCGCGGCTCGGTCGGACATGGGAAATACATATACGGCTTCGATCGGAGTGTTTGACGGATTGTGAAACCGTTGCGTCAGGGTGACGCGCGCAATGAAACCGCTGATGTCGACGTTTACATCGGTGTGATCCAGTGGACACACCTTGATGGGTAGGTGGTCGGCATCAATAATTTGAAGGGTACCGCATCGTGGCGGTTGGGCAGCCACATCGGCATGGCCCCAGACCGCGGTCGTGGCCATCACCACCAATACCGCGGCCCATCGCATAGTTGGCGCAATGTTGTTTGATCTCATATCTACATCCTCTTCGATTGTTGCGTAAATGCGGTCCAGCCGCACAGCATTTCTGATCTGCGCTTCGTTGCTTTAGACCCCATTTCAGGAGACGGGTTCGAAACGGGTTTGCAGTTGTCGGCGAGCGTGAGGGCTGCTACCATAAAACCGGGGAATGAAGGGGGAAATGATGCGTAATCGAATTGGAGTTGTGGGGGAAGCGGGCGGCTTGGTGGATGCGCTCAAAGCGGCCGCGGAAGGCAGCGACCTGGACGTACGCGCCATAACCGGCGACCCCGCATCGGACGCTTCTATCGTGGCCGTGGTTGCGGGCGAGGGTGATATTTCTGCGGCACTGGCTGCGGCGGGTGCCATCGGCACGCGGCAGCAAACATTGCTTGAGCTTTTGGCTCAGGCGATTGAATGCCGCGAATCCGGCACGCTGAACGGGCCACGCCGAATGCGAGCGGTCGCCATGCAACTCGCCGATGCGATCGAACTAGACGACGAAGAACGACTTACACTGGAAAAGGGCGTCTATGTCCACGACATCGGCAAAATGTGCTTGTCGAACGAAGTCCTCTTGAAGAAAAACTTGTTGTCGCATGACGACTGGGAATCACTGCGCGGACACACCGCGCTCGGCGCGGAAATGGTCGCCGAAATTCCGTTCCTAAAAGATACCCAAGAGTTGGTTCATCGGCATCACGAATGTTTTGACGGGACAGGGTATCCGGACGGTTTGGAAGGCGGTGCGATTCCGAAGTTGGGCTACTTAATGAAAATCATCGACGTGTATTGTTCGATGACGAGCCCCCGGCACTACCGTAAGACGGTGGGCAGCAGGGATGATGCGTTGGCTTACCTACGCGAAGAACAGGGCAAACGATTTCATCCGGAGTTCGTCCAAGCGTTCTTGGATCACAACGTCGGTGCTTCAGACGTCGATTAGAATTGAATAGGCTGTCCCTATTCGACGGTGACGCTCTTCGCTAGGTTCCGGGGTTGGTCGACGTCGCACCCGCGCGCACACGCGATATGGTATGAGAAAAACTGCATAGGAACTGCGACCACCATCGGGCTAAAGGGTTCGAAACAATCGGGTACGTAGATCACGTCGTCACTATGCTCGCGGATCGCTTCATCGCCGTCGGTCGCAATGCTCAATACGACCCCGGCGCGCGCACGCACTTCTTGTATGTTTGAGACGACCTTGTCGTAGGTCGTACTTCTCACGACAATGGCAATCGTGGGCGATTCGTCCGTAACCAGCGCGATAGGGCCGTGTTTCATTTCTCCGGCACCATAGCCTTCCGCATGAATGTAGCTGATTTCTTTCAGTTTCAGCGCGCCTTCGAACGCGCTTGGGAGGTTGTAGCCTCGGCCGACAAAGAATGAGCTCTGCGGGTTCAAGTATTTCGGGTCGAGCGCGCACTGCTTCACGTCGTTTTCGCGGTCAAGACAGGCCTGGATCATATCCGGCACCGCGCGCAAGTGGGCGACGAGTTCCTTGGCCCGATCTTGGGAAATGACATCACGTTTTTCGGCCAGCCAGATTGCGAAGAGCGAGAGCGCCATGAGTTGCGACGTATACGCCTTCGTGGACGCAACGCCAATTTCCGGGCCCGCGTGCGTATAGACCACGCCGTCCGACTCTCGTGCAATCGTGGAACCGACGACGTTTACCACCGAAACCACGCGCGCGCCTTGCGATCGGCCCAATCGCAACGCTTCAAGCGTGTCCGCTGTTTCTCCTGACTGCGTTACGGGGATGATGATGCTGCCATTGGGGATTATGGGATCGCGATACCGGAATTCGGACGCGATGTCGACCTCCACTGGGACGCGAGCAAAGTCTTCTATCAGACGTTTACCTA
>JAJDAB010000374.1 GCA_029262095.1 Candidatus Hydrogenedentota bacterium | reverse complement strand
ATGTGGACGCAGCAATTCAGACGATCGGAAGCGAGGGAAACTATCACCTCATTTTTGAAGCGGACCAGAATCCACAGAGTGGAAGCGCCGTGCTCTATTTCAGCGCAACCATCGATATCACACCGCAAGTGATTCAACAGCTTAACGGCGGTCGCTAGCCACAGCGTACGGCCATAAGGTATGGGTGCGCCCATCTCCAACACGTGGATACTTCCACTTCGGAAATAGCACAACTCGTGGGTGGCACTCTTGTCGGCGATGGGGCGGTACGCATCACAGGCGTTAACAGCATCCGCCAAGCACGCCAAGGCGAACTCACCTTTCTATCCGATCGCCGCTACAATCAGTTTCTCGATCAGACCCGCGCTTCGGCAGTCCTCGTGACGCGGGATATTGCATCTTCCACCCGGCCCATTATTCAGGTCGATGACCCCTACGCGGCCGTGCAAGCGGTGCTCAAGCTTGACGACGCCCAACCGCTGGAGTCCGGCGCTGGTATTCACTCCACGGCAGTCGTGGACCCTTCGGCATCCATCGCGGACGATGTCTCGATTGGCCCGCATTCGGTTATTGGTTCAGAAGTCGAAATTGCGAAAGGTGGTGTCATTCATGCGGGCGCGTATATCGGCGCCGCCAGCCGAATCGGGGCCAACGCGCTGATCTATCCCCATGTCACCATTCGCGAACGTATCACCATTGGTGAAGGCTGCATTATTCATCCCGGCGCTGTTATTGGTGCCGATGGCTTTGGATTTAGCCAAGTCGACGGACGTCATGTAAAGATTCCTCAAGCCGGCACGGTACGAATTGGCGATGATGTTGAAATTGGGGCAAATACAGCGATCGACCGGGCCACATTTGGTGAAACGGTTATCGGATCCGGTACAAAAGTTGACAACTTTGTCCAGATTGGACACAATTGTGAGATAGGAAATCATTGCATCATTTGTGGGAATGCAGGAATCGCAGGCAGTACCATCATTGCCGATCATGTCGTCGTCGGAGCTGGGGCGGGCGTTATAGGCCATATTGAGATTGGCGCCGGCGCGATGATTGGCGGGTATAGCGGTGTCACTCGGTCGTTGAGGCCGGGCGAAATCGTTTTTGGCTATCCAGCAGTCGAGATTGAACGCAGCAAACGCATGCATGCGGCTCTGCGCCAATTACCCGACGCACTAAAGCGGCTCCGCGCACTCGAACAACACATCGCCAAACCCGAGGGTGACGAATAACCCCATGGAAAAACAACATACGATAGCTCGCGAGGGCTCTTTTTCCGGTATCGGATTACACACCGGCAACTTGACTACGTTGACGTTCAAGCCAGCTGCTGCGAATACGGGAATCACGTTTATTCGGAAAGACTTACCGGATAAGCCCGCGATCCAGGCGGAGATCGACAATGTTGTCGATGTGTCCCGTGGCACCACCATCGGTGTCAACGGCGTCAAAGTTCACACCGTTGAACACGTGCTTGCTGCCATTGCCGGTTTGGCGATTGACAATCTCGACATCGAAGTCGACGCGAACGAGACGCCCGTGGGCGACGGGAGTTCTTTGCCGTTTCTCGACACGTTGAAAGAAGCGGGCATTGTCGAACAAGACGCCGAGCGCGAGTACATCAAGATTAGCCAACCGGTTTATTACAAGGCCGACGATGTGACGTTAAGCGTTTTGCCGGCCGATGAACTTCGGCTCACGATGACCATTGCATACGATCACATGGCCGTCGGCACACAATACGCGTCGTACACGATCACGCCAGAAACGTTTGAAAATGAGATTGCGCCTGCGCGTACGTTTTGTTTTTTGCGCGAAGTGAAGACGTTGCAGGAGCAAGGTCTCATTAAGGGCGGTAGCCTTGAAAACGCTGTAGTCATTGGCGATGAATCAATTTTGAACGAAGACCTCCGGTTTCCCGATGAATTTGTTCGCCACAAATTGCTCGATCTCTTGGGCGACATGTATCTCTTAGGCAAACCGGTCAAGGGCCACGTCATTGGCGTTAAATCCGGCCATGCCATGCACGTCCATTTTTCCCGGCAGATCAAGCGTCAACTCCAAAATGGACACACCAAACCAAGAACCAACGGCACAAGGTCCGCGATGCGGCGTCAGCCGAGCGCCCTTGACGTCAATATGATTATGAAGGTGCTCCCGCACCGCTTTCCGTTTTTGTTGGTCGACCGGATCGTTTCGTTTACGCCGTTCGAGCGCGTGCTTGGTTACAAGAACGTCACCGTAAACGAGCCGTATTTCCAAGGTCACTGGCCCACCATGCCTGTGATGCCCGGCGTGCTCATTATCGAGACGATGGCTCAAGTGAGTTCAGTACTTATTTTCAGTGACGACGGGGAGGCGCGCGACCCCGGTAAAGTCGCCATCTTCCTGGGCATTGACCGTGCCAAATTCCGAAGAACGGTTGTGCCTGGCGACCAGCTCGAGGTTGAAGCCGAGATGATTCATCTTCGTCGAAACGCATGTAAGGTCCATGCAATTGCGCGCGTCGATGGTGTCGTCGCGTGCGAAGCGACCATGATGTTTGGCCTCATGGATTCTTCAAACCCCGACCAAGAGACCCTCAAGAATCCGGGCAAAGATCAGTAGTCCGGTAGCGCCTATTCGAATTCTGACAGTTCGATATTCAGGTGGACTTCCGCGGATGCATCGAGACTGACATCGGCCACTGTCCGGTAGTGCGAAATTCTCGGATTGTCGCTGTTCGGGAACGGCGCTTCGATTCGTACGCGACCCTGAGGCAGTCCCTCGATCCGGAATTGGCCTGCCTCGTCCGTAATCTGATATGAAGCGATGCCTTCGCGACAGTAGCGTAGCGTCAATTTCGGAGCCGGTTCGCCATTTCTCGTAGCGACGCCACTAAACACAGAACTCCCCAAGGGAATCGAGAGGTTTTGCGTCGTCGTCATGCCGTCCACGGCTTCGACCGGGGTTTCCACGTAGTACGTTCCCAAACGGTTACCGGCATCGTCTCTCAGGGAGAATTGGATGTGGTACACCCCTGCGATGGCGTTCTCCATCCTAAAGTAGCCTTCGTCATTGATCGCGGACGAATAGTGATCGTGATGACCGTTGCGGGCCGTCGACGCGGAGACTCTTGATCGGCGAGAAGGTACCGCATTCGCGGGCAGAACGTGACCGTCTATTATGGCGCCGCGCGTGAGCACTATCTCGACCGCGTCGCGAATGACCGCTTCTCCGACGGCGTATCCAGATTTCAAGATATACACAACCCGCGCGTCATCCGCCAAGCCCTCAATCGCGAACGCGCCTTGAGCGTCCGTCTTTGTGGCGGCATAACTTTCACTACGTCGCGTGACGTCGAACACGTCTCCGTTGTCGAACACGAGCGCGCCGGAAACCGGCTTGCCGGTGTGGTCGACGACCACACCGTGAATGACTCGGCCGGGCGAGAGCTCAAACCGGATACCATCGACGACTTCGCCGGAGGTCAGGGCCGACCCGGTCTGCACCGATTCAGCATATCCGTCAGCCTCGATCCGAATAAACCAGTCTTCATCCAACTGTGCATCGAGATCGAATTGGCCCGAATCGACAGTAATCTTTTTCAATTCCCATCGTTTCTCATTGTCCAGGCCGCGGTAATTGCCAATCTCCGCCCGAAAACTCGTCACGGGATCGCCCGTTTGGGCATCGACCACGCGGCCGCGCAGCCTTCCCGCTTTCCGAACGACTATCTTGACCTCTGGTGTAACGGCGGGGTTAATGCGGTCGTATCCCGCAAACCGTTCGTAGGGCGGGCTTGGTGTGGCGTGCACGCGGTACGCTCCATCGAGCAAGCCCTCAAAGACGAAACGACCGGTTGAGTCCGTATGGGTCTCCTGTGTGGAGTGCATCGTGCTCGCGACTGCGCCGTCGATATATACCCTAGTGTTCCGGAGCGGAGTTCCGGACTCATTAGTCACTGCGCCTCGCAGTGCGTATGAACCGCCAATCCCATCGTGGGATCGAATTCTCACGACAGCGCCCATGACATCGCTTGCATCGACCGTCAGTGTTTCAATGATGTCGTGGATGCTACGATTTCTATTTTCCAGGCGAGCCTGTAATTCATAGTTGCCTCGAGCCAGGTTGACATGAAACGTCGTCGCGAGGCGGTCTCCGTACCCACGCCATCTGCCTGGGCCATCGGCGTGCATCGGCCGACACCAAAGCGTCGCTTCTACTGGCTTGCCCTCCTCATCCTCAAACCGCCCAGATACGCTTTGTTTTGGATAAAGCGTAAGCACGACGTCGCGCACTGGCGTGCCGGGAACAGAATCGACGGACACAATTTCCGAACCCTCGTTTTCTTTTGTCCTTGCACTTAGCACTGCGCGCACGCCCCCAACGCCGCCCCACACCGTAAACCGACCGCTGGCATCTACCCTCAGGTCGCATTCGCGCTTCGTGCTTTGTCCATCCATGAACAGTACGGCGTCGACGGACGCTTTCGATACCTGGGCGCCGTCCGAGTCGATAACCCGTCCACTAATGGAAATGCTTCGGTCGACAGCAAAGTCCAGTTCAATTGCTTTACCAGTCTCGACCACGACACGTTCGTTGGATTCCGAGGAACTGTCGTGAAAAATTGGATTGTTCCGGGAAATGCTGGTCCTCCACTCGCCCTGTTCAAGGCCCAGAATCGTGTATCGCCCGTCGTGGCCGGTCTTGACCTGTTGTCCGTGCGCCGGGCCATAGGATTCAATCGTGATGCCGGGGATAGCGACGCCGGTATCTCTGTCTGTAACGAGACCGCTAATCTCGCCGCCCAGGGGTGGAACCTCGATGGTGATGTCGTCAACGGCGCTTCCCGCCGCAACGCTCACTAGAAGGTGTTCCGAGCGTAGCCAATCTTCCGGAAATTCTGGGTGCCGCGCGTCGTGCGCGACAAGCCCCATTTTTCCGATGGGTACGTCGCTGAAAGTGAATACCCCCCGTTCGTCAGTCAGGGCCGAACGGGATTGACCGTCTTCGGCCCCGATCAGCACACGCATGCCGGGAGCGACTTCGCCCGTGTCGCGAAAGACGACGACGCCGGACAGAGACGCCGTAGTCGCGGCGGAAGCGAATTCGCTGTCGGCAGTGGACTCATTCACGACTGTTGTTGCTGTCAGACGCTGAATCGAATTGCCAGTTGAGAATCCGGTATCGAGGGGACTGTTGGGTGCAATTTGCTCCGGCCGTTGCGTATAGACGGATCCCACTGCGGCTACGACGGCGAGGCCAACGACAGTACCCAGGAGCTTTAGCGCGAACGGGATTGTCGTGCTGGAAGCGGTCGCGACGATTGGGGCGCGCCTTGACCCGGAGACCGCCAACTTACCGAGCGCGGAGTACAGCGTCTTGGGAATCGGATCCGATTTCGCTTCCGCGAGCATGCCGGATAGAAGTCCGGCGCCAATCATGATCCCTCGTTTGCGCAGCTTGTTTCGAATCTCGTCGACGCCGCGGCTGATTCGCCGGGACAAGGTCGAAGGCGACGTATCCATGGTTTTGGAGAGGTCGGATTGTGAAACGCCTTCGAGAAAATGTGCGGTGACGAGGACCGCCAGTTCTTCCGGCAGTTCGGTGATCGCCTCATCGATGAATTGCTGGAGTTCGTTCCACGTAGGTTCCGTTACTTGAGGTCTGGCCCCGGCGTATCGCTGCTCGCGCTTCTTGCGCCGCTTATCCGCGCGAATGCGGTTCAGCGAACGATGGGTCGCTGATCGGTGAAGCCACGCGCCCGGCACGCGAATACTCCGGGGATCGGTTTCGGCCAGCGCGAGAAAACACTCTTGCGCCACTTCCTCTGCATCGGCGGAATTTCGCAGGACTCGGCGGCAGGCCGCATAGACCATCGCACCGTGACGCGACACGAGTTCTCGGAACGCCGTTGGGTCGCGCTGTTCCTGCCAATGTTCCAGCAGCGTGTGGTCGGATGCACTCATACTAGGCCTCTCCTTATCATTCTATGGTAATGACGCCGCTGTGCGGCAACTCTTGCAACGGCCCAGGTCGCATTGGCAATCGGCGGGGGAGTTGAATGGCGACCGGGAATGGAATACATTTGACGGTTTCGTCGCGTAAGTGCTGACGGCGATTTTCTGGACGGCTCTTGCGGTATTTGCCGTGGTGTCGGGTTGTAGCGGATTTGAGCAATGCGGTTTCCGAACGTTGTTTCGCGCTTTCGGGGCTGTTGGACGGGAGACTGAATCATGGCGGATTCACCGATAAGCCTTCGGAAAGAAGGCAAAATTTCTATCATCACGATTGACGATGGCAAGGCGAATGTATTCGGTGTTCCGATGACATCCGCGCTGAGCGCTGCGCTGGACGAAATCGATACGAAGGAAGGCGCAGTGGTTATCGAAGGCCGCGACGGCATTTATTCCGGCGGTTTTGATCTCAAGGTAGTGAAGGGCAACGATCCGGACGGCGGCCGAAAGATGACCGTCGGCGGCGTGAACGTTGCGCTCCAAGCGATGGATTTTCCTCGCCCGATCGTCGCGGCTGTCACCGGACATGCGATCGCCATGGGCGCAATTTTCAACTGTGGCCTCGATTGGCGCGTCGGCGCCAAGGGGCCATTCAAACACGGCCTCAACGAAATTAAGGCCGGCTTGGTGTTGCCTATTTTCGCCATTGAGCTGCCGCGTTTTCGATTGAACCCGAATAAGTATCAGGAAGCGGCGTTCCAATCCAAAATGTACACGCCGGAAGAAGCGATTGAGGCGGGATTCCTTGATGAAGTCGCTGAGCCGGACAAGGTCCGCGAAGTTGCATTTCAAAAAGCAGAAGAACTTTCCGTTTTGCCAAATCCCTCGTATGGTGTCTCCAAGAAACGCGATCGCGCGCCAACCAAGAACTACATCGCTGAGACGCTGGTCGCCGATCTGGATGCCATTCGGACGGATGCGGCGTTGCTCATTTAGATTGCACGCTGGAGAAACGGGATCAACTTAATTCGCGTGACTCTGTCGCGTAGGTGTCGAACGGGAGAATGACTGTTGAGCAGACCAACGTTGCGCACGAAGTTTTGTGACACGATGGGGATTGAGTACCCCATCGTAAGCGCAGGTATGGGGCCGAGCCTGATCGGAGAGGCGACCGGGGCCACGGTGGACCTCGTGGTGGCCGTATCCGATGCGGGGGGCCTGGGTGTGCTCGGTGCCGCAGGGTATACCGTTGACCAAATGCAGGAGGCAATCCGGGAGGTCAAAAAGCAGACGGATAAACCGTTCGGGGTCGACGTGCTGTTGCCCGCGGCGCAAGTGGAGGGTGGCGACGTAAGACCGGAAGACATCCAAGACATTCCAGTCCAGGATGTACTCAAGGCAGCGTTGCCGGAGACGCACTACAAATGGTTTCTAAGCATTAAAGAAGAGCACAAACTCCCGGACCTTGATATCGAAATCAAAGGCGGTTCAACGACGAGTCGTCCGCATGCCTCGATCAAAGTAATTTTGGAAGAAAAGGTACCGCTATTTTGCGCGGGCCTCGGTAATCCCGGTTTTATGATCGAAGATGCACACGCCAACGGCGTCAAAGTGTTAGGGCTTGTTGGCAACACCAAGAACGCGCGTCGCGTCGCCGAATCCGGCGCGGATTTTGTGGTCGCACAAGGCCACGAGGCCGGCGGACATACGGGGCGTATCGGCACAATGGCCCTGCTGCCGCAAGCACTTGACGCGTGCGGGCGTACACCATTGCTTGCCGCGGGTGGCATTGGCGATGGTCGAGCGGTCGCTGCATGCCTGGCGATGGGTTGTGCCGGCGTGTGGGTCGGGACGCGATTCTTGGCGACCAAAGAAAGCGGCCTGGTAGATGAGCAGGGCCGGTTCATCGTGAACGCCACAGACGAAGACACGCGCCGTTCAAAACTCTATACCGGAAAAACGTCGCGGACCGTTTACAGTAGCGTTCACGACCTGTGGGATAAATCGGGATTAGAGATGTTGCCTTTCCCGCAACAGAGCCTCCTGGCCTCCGCCGTCATTGGCAGTTTCCACAAGGCAAAGAAATTCGACTATGTTGGACCGTTCTCCGGGCAGATCTCCGGCCTCATTGACGAGATTAAGCCTGCAGCTAAAGTAGTCGAGCAAATGGTCAACGAGGCCGTCGACATTCTTTGTCACCGGCTTCCGGACACCGTTGTCGCGAAAGCGTAGATTTCTTTCCGTATGTGATTTCGTTCGCATTCGCCATACATTACCGCTGTGTTACTATCGGCTGACACAATCCAGGAGATTGGTCGATGGTAATATCGAGCAAGCCAAATCGATTCTTCTGCACCATCGCGCTGGTGGCATTCCATACGCTTGTCATCATCGCGAACGCTACGTCTCTGCAAGCTACTACCTCGAACGATCCCATTGACGTGGCCCAAATTCCACTTCCTCAAGTGGACCCCGATGTAAGAGCCGAGGTCGAAAAAATTCTCGAATCGCTTCCACCGGTTCGTTTGGGATGGCTCGACAGTTACCCGGTAGTGGACGGCAAGACTTACATCTACGGGACGCCGACGGATCAGCAAACCATGAATATCTTGGCCTCCGCGAGTGAGTCCGCATCGCCGACCGATCCGATGTGGCCGGGGCTTCGCCGGGAGTTTCCGGTGGAAGTGAAGGCGCAACTCCTCGCGCTACAGCCAGAGTCGATAGATGTTCTTCTTAGTCTCATGATCGAAGACATTCGATCGCCGTTTGTCGAAGTGCGTGCTGTGCTCGTTGCTCTGTGGGATTACCTGTCGCCGCTACAAAAGGATATGTACTTTCGTCACCACGTTCAGCCTTATTTCGAATTGAAGCCTCGATACGAACAGGGTGCCGACGAATGGTTGCGGGCCGGAATCGAAACGCGATTGTCCTGGCCAACAACCGAACCCCTGAAACTCCCCGACGCAACAACGAAAGTATTCATTGATGGAAACATGGTGAAACAGAGGACGAAGGACCGTACCGGGGACAGTTACGGCGGTGGCATAGAACGATTTGGTCAGATGTATAACGCGATTCCTATCAAAATCGCGGATTTGGCACTCGGTCAACACACGATCCGCACGGAAACCGAGTACACGTTTTTTGGCGAGGGCCGTTCGTATCGTGGTATGTGCGATTCAGGGGACAGGACGTTCGAAGTCATTCAGCCCTTTCTGCCTAACATGCTTGCCGCCAAGCCGGATCGCGAAATCGATCGAATCGTTCGGAGTAAGTTTCGCGCTGTTGAGATTGACCCGCAACCGATTTGGAGCCAAGAAGAAAACGAACTAGTTGCCTGGCAGCCACATATCGTAACAGGACCAGGCGAAACTAATGGCTATGCGATCCATATGCCGACCTGTTTACCTGCGAAAGACTTGCCGGTAAACCTCGCCTTTGAGGTCGAGTTTCATCTCCTGGACAACGACGATGTCGTTCCCGGAAGTCCCATCGTCGTTCGTAAAGAAACCGGCGTGGGAGGCTCTTTTAGCTTTAAACCCAATAACCCGAATCTCGATCGCGAGAAGTTTATTGGGGAAAGAGATGGCTTCGTGCCGCTACGAATCGTGCTTACGCCTTCCGAAAAAATTGCGACTTCGTACAAGGTGGACAACTACTATGACCGCCCAATTGTCTTGGAAGGTCTTCGGGCTCGTATTCACCGATTCGACCACGACGAGATGCAGAAACTCAAGGCGGACCTGGAGAAATTTATTTCGGAGATCGAATCCAGGGTGACCATGGGGAAGAGGCAATCCGATCAATTTCGCAATATCGTGCGAAAACTGGAAAGAGGTAGCGCGACAGGCATCATCAACCTCCGGCTTTCTCGGGAAAATGTCGAGACCGCTGTCGTACCTTTTCTTGTCCGGTTGCTCGATGTGCCCGAAACTGGCTTCATGGACTCGATCCCGCGAAACGCCATGAACCAACTCGTTTGGATTGGATCGCCTTCGGTCGAAGGTCTGAGTGGGGGGCTTGACGGCGATTCACCTCAAAGCCGGCGGTACGCCGCGCTTGGGCTCAAGGAAATTGGATCGCCTGTTGCTCGCAGAACCTTGGCCGCAGCGGTTACTTCGACTGATCCCGAAGTAAGTGCGATTGCAAATGAAGTAGCACAAATGCCGGAGATCGAGGATGCGATCAATATTCCTGATCCGGTGTTGCTGGACGCAGTTCGTAAAGCGTTGCGCAAATCGTCCGGCACGATTACCCGTTCGGAAATCGCCCAAGCCCGTCTGTCGAGACTGTTTGTTTACCCACTTCGTGAGGGCGGCAATAGTTCGCTTTGCAAGAGTCTCGAAGGCATTCAAGCATGCCGGGACCTAACGAGTCTCACAATCACTGAAAATGCTCTGACGGATATTGGGCCGGTTTCGGCATTAACGAAGCTGAACGAATTTAGGATTGGAAGTGGTCATGTCTCCGACTTTACGCCGCTTCGTGCGCTAGAACGTTTGGAGCGGCTTGGTATTTCGAACATGCCATCCGTTGACATAGGGTCCATCGCTGGTCTGACTGGATTGCGATACGAAGTGGAATTGACGGGGCTAAACATTAGCGATATGCGCCCGTTCACCAGTTGGACGAACATCTCTTCGCTGCGGCTGAGTGACAACGAGATTCGCGACGTGTCTCCACTCGCGAAGATGACCAACCTCAATTCGATTGCGTTGAATAACAATCCGGTTCGCAACGTTCGACCGTTGACGAAGTTAGATCGACTTGAACGCTTGAGTCTAGCGCATACCGAAATTGAAGACATCGAGTTTGTGCGCGATATACCCAAACTAAAAGTGCTAAACATTGGCCATACGCGAGTCAAAGACCTTGAACCCGTTGCATCGTTGTCAAAGCTCCGAACGCTCATGCTTGACGGGATGGCGTT
>JAJDAB010000373.1 GCA_029262095.1 Candidatus Hydrogenedentota bacterium | reverse complement strand
CATGCCGATCGTCAGCGCGACGCTCACTACAATGAACAAGAGAGGTATGGAACGGATCGACATGCTCAGTGTGCCTCGTCCGTTACGGGATGATCGATCCGTTCGAATCCTTCGGGAAAATCAGATTGCGCGAACGCGAGCACTGCAATCATGACGCCAAGAAAAATCACTGTAGGGAATAACATGACCAACAACGGTGCGCGTTCCGAACCCAGATGCAATGCGAATGCCGCAAGCACCCACACCGCGACGCCGGAAACCGACATGATAAGCGCAGTGCGTTCCCAACCCGGCGGCATCCAAGTATGCACGGCAAGTGCAATGCCGATGAGCATGGCTACGGCACCGAGGCTGGCCACTTGCCGCCCCAAGTTTCCTCGATCCAATTCGGGAACGGGCGTCAGCATTGCCGCGTCGACGACGGGTTCGAAGTCGCTCTGTCTTCCGTCGTCAGTCACGTTAAATACACCAGTGAAAACAACACAATCCATATCAGGTCGACGAAATGCCAATACAGTCCGGTCACCTCGATTCGGTTTACGAATCGCGCCGGGTCCGTACGCCAGAGCCGCGCGCCGGGGCCGGCGTGATACAGCACGACAAGAATCCCGCCCAGTAGATGCGCGATATGTACGCCGGTCAAGACAAAATAGATGCCGTAGAAGTTACTCGTTGAGGGATAGTGGCCGTGCGAGAACTTTTCCGAATATTCAAACGACTTGATCGCGATAAATACAATTCCGAGGAGCGCGGTGAGACCGAAATTCACGCGAAACGCGCGAAGAGATCCCGTCTTGAGCGCGGTCCAACCGGCGGCGACGGTTACGCTTGATGCAATGAGAACAAACGTGTTGACCGAAGCGAGCGGCACGTTGAGTAGGTCGGCGGCATTTGGCCAGTCGGGCACGCCGTTGCGCAGAAATACATACGCCGAGAACAAACCGCCGAATAGCATCGCCTCGGATGCAATGAACAGCCAGATGCCGAGTTTGCCGTTGTAGAGTCCGGTATCGTCACGGACGACGGTCGTGTGCGGAATGTCCATACTACGCGCCGCCTCCGGGTTGAAACTGCGGCGTAAAATCCGCGTCAGCGCCGGGGACGTAGTATACGTACGGCCCGCGATAGACCACTGGGGGCGCTGCGAAATAGCCGTGTCCGAACGGCGGGGATGAGGCTGCCCATTCGAGTGTCGTAGCGTCCCACGGATTCGATTCAACCCGTGCGCCGCGCGCGAGGCTCCAGAGTATATTGATAATGAACGGCAACTGGAAGATCGCGAGCGCGAATGCCGAGTGCGTCATGACCTTGTTCAAGATGAGGACATGTTCGGTGTGCGCGTATGTGAGGCCACCGTCGTACATGCGTCGCGACATGCCGGCCATGCCTTGAATGAACATAGGGAAAAAGATGCCGTTCATGCAGAGGAGCGTCGGCCAAAAGTGAATTTGCCCGAGCACTTCATTCATGCGCTTGCCCGTGACCTTTGGAAACCAGAAATAGATGCCCGCGAATAAGGCGAATATCGTGCCGGGCGCAACAATGTAATGAAAATGCCCGATGACGTAGGTCGTGTCGTGAAGGTAGAGGTCGCTGGTTGATAGGCCGAGCGGTAGCCCCGTGAGTCCGCCGATGCCGAACATGGGTAAAAACGCGAGAGCAAACAACATGGGCGTGTTAAAGCGAATCGCTCCGTACCACAGCGATCCGACCAATGCCGTGAGAATCACGATTGACGGGACGGAAATAATCATCGTGGTGGCTTCGAAAAACGCGTTAATTGTGGTGCCCATACCGGTCAGGTACATGTGATGCGCCCAGACCAGGAAGGACATGAACCCGACGAAGAGGGACGAATAGACCATCGCACGGTATCCCCACAAGGGTCTGCGCGAATTGTTGGCGATGACTTCGGCGACGATGCCCATTGCCGGGAGAATTAGCACGTACACTTCGGGATGGGCGAGAAACCAGAACAGGTGTTGCCAAAGTAGCGCGCTTCCTCCCCCACTCACTTCGATCACCTCGCCGCTGACGACCAACCCGCTAGGCAGAAAAAAACTCGTTCCAGCGACGCGGTCCATGAACTGGAGAATCGCAGCGGCTTCGAGTGGCGGAAATGCGAGGAGCAATAAGAATGACGTCGTGAACTGGGTCCACACGAAAAACGGCAGACGCATGAAGGTGAGACCCTCTGTGCGCAGTTGGACGATGGTTACGATTAAGTTTACTGCACCGAGCATGGATGATGTAATGATAAACACCATCGCGACCAACCAAACGGTCTGGCCGTGCGTCGCGAACACGGATAGCGGCGGATACGACGTCCACCCGGAATTGGGCGGGCCGCCGGGTACGATGAACGTGAGCAGCATGACGATGCCACCGATGAGATAGCACCAATAACTGGCCATGTTGATACGCGGGAACGCCATATCGGGCGCGCCGATTTGCAGCGGGACGAGGTAGTTACCGAATGCGCCGACAGCGAGCGGGACGACGCCGAGAAAAATCATGATGGTGCCGTGCATCGCGCCGAGCGAGTTGTAGAACTCCGGCAACATCGCGCCACCCGGCAGCAAGGGATGATCGGGGCCGAACACGCGATCCAGCAGTGGAATAGGTTGTTCTGAGTAGGCGAGCTGCCAGCGCATGAGCAGCATGAGGGTGAAACCTAGCGCCAAAAAGACGAGCGATGTCAGGCCATATTGAATCCCGATAACCTTGTGGTCGGTAGAAAAGACATACTTGCGCAGAAAACCGGGGTGATCGTGGCCGCCCGCGAAATCTTCGGCGTAAACGTCTGTCATAATTCAACTAACCCCACCCACTCCCATTGGAAATGGGAGCTACGTACCCCGATGACAACGGGAACTGGCCGGTGCTACGTGCCCGGCCGCTTAAACGTAAAGTCGGCCATCGCTTTTCCCGATGCCTCAACCGTGACTGTGGCGCGTTGTATACCCAGCCGTTCGTGCACCGCTTCAATTTCATATTCGCCCGCAGGCAATCCTTCAATCGCAAACGTGCCGTCCGGCGCGGTTACCGCGAAATAGGGATGATCGAATACGGCACAAAAAGCTTGCATCCAGGAATGCACGTCGCACTTGATGTCGAACACCGGTTCCGGCTTTTTGAAGGTCGTCGAGATTTCCGTGCGCTGACTATTCATCGAGCGATTGAATTCGCTGTTTACCTTCGGCAACGCATGCACGTTGTGTAAAAATTTGTCCGGATTCATAAATTTCAATTCTTGTCCAGCGCGAATTCCGAAAACGCGGGGAGAATACATGCACCCCTTCTGCGACATGACCACCGGCTCTTCGGGTACGGGGTACTCGACGCCTTCGGGTAGTCCGCCGACCACATGAACCAACACATTGGCGAGGTGCTGTTCGGCATCGAGCACGAGCATCTGATGCAGGACCGGTTCTGTATGCACGGTTTCACATTCGGGGTTAGCGGCCATTTGAACGGCAGGCATTTTGGGGGCGCGGCCCTCAAACACGATGGTGCCGGTGATCGAACCGCTCGCTTCAGCCGCTTGAGTTTTCGCCGTACACCCTATGGATGCTGCAACGGCTCCACACCCGATGAAAGTCGCGGTCCGTACAGCGAATTGGAGACGCTTCTTCATATCGACAGCTCCCATGAACTCGGTAAGTCGTTTCGTTATCAATAGTAACGTAGGATTTCGAGCTATGCAAATCCGATTAGGCTAGAATTGATAAGTTGGTATGAATAAACGCGTTAAGGTAGGGAAAGCGCGATCAGTTCGGGCGGATTCGTGCGAATGGTCAACGCGATGTATTGCTTGTCCTCGTGCATGTAGGTCATTGGCGTGCCCAATGGGCTGTGGGGTAACTCGACCGAGCCGAGCTCTTCACCAGTCGCTTTGTC
>JAJDAB010000372.1 GCA_029262095.1 Candidatus Hydrogenedentota bacterium | reverse complement strand
CAATCACCAATGTACATTGCGTACTGATCTCCTGGCGCAAATCCACCGGGGCAACACGCGTAAACGTCGGCTTTGCAAACCGCTTCACCGTCGCGCCGCGTTCCGTGAGTAACGACTCCAGCTTGTTCAGAAAGACATCGCCGCGCGCCTTGGAAATATCCAGAAGGCCGATCGTCTTGCCCTCAATCGAATCCGGTCGAGCCAACCGCTCCCGTTTCGCGGGAGACCGTTCCGATGTCGGGTCGAGTAACCGTGTTCCTTTGTTCATCCTTCCTCCTCGGCAATCATGTCCATCACCTCGTGAATGTGTCGAGTTGTTTCATCCCTGGTTCTTCCGCAGTTCGCCGCGCCGATACGTTCTAGACCCGGAACAAAGACATGCCATCCATCATCCGACTGTTCAAGACAATACTCGAACTCAGCAAACTTTCCAGCACGTGCACTCAAATGCAAATCCCATCTTCTCGGTCAATGCATGATCCGTGTAGATCCGTCCAAATCCGGCTCATCCGTGTTCCTATTCCCTGATAACGCGTGTCACCGGGCTACTCCCCATCTCGCCGGATGCGAGCCACCCGGAGATAATAGCGGAAAAGAGGCCCGCGCCGCCGCCGGCGTAAACGATGTTGATTCCGTCTGGTCGAAACTTTGGGATGTCGATATCTTCAAAGTGGGCCGGTAGCCCTTCGGCGATGCCGCCCGCGCCGCGAATCATCTCTTTGCCGGGGAACCGCAGTAGCTCGCCGAGTTCTTCTTTAAGCTTATGCTTGGACCATCCGGCATCGCGAAAGACGCGCCCATGTTCGGGCGCCACGACGATAAATACGTCGCAGGCCATCGCGATTTTTGGATGCGCGACGCCTCGTAAACACGCGGCGAAAGTATGGCTGAGTGATTCGGGCGTACGGGATTGTTGATCAAACACGCCTTGAACGCCATCGGCCGCGAACAGCGACACGGCGGATTTACCGTCTTCGACGCCGCGCTCTGTCGCCAATGATTCCCAGGGCGACTCTTCTTCTTTTTCGGCGAAGCAAAACGTGTATTTCCCCGGGTTGCCGAGCGTCGAACGATCGATGCCGCCGGGTTTGCCACCGCCTACATTGCGAATAACAAGTTGCAACGCGCGGCCGATGGTCGCATTGGCGCGATTGCCCTGACCGAGCGCGTTCATGCCGGAGTTCATGCCGATGCGTTTTGCGATGGGGCCGTTCACAATAACCATCGGACTGGAGAACCACGTCGTGGCAAGCAGACCGTGCATGCAAAACTTCTCTTCGCACGCCGCTTCGACCGTCGCCAATACGACGGGCAAGTATTCGGGCTTACACCCCGCCATCACTGCGTTGATTGCGACTTTTTCGACGGTACACTCGACGAGGTCCGGCGGAATCACGCCTACGACGTCATCCGGTTTTCGTGTCGTACCTTGCAGCATCCGGTATACGCGAACGTCGGTGGGCGGTACGAGTGGTAATCCATCGCTCCAGCCGCGTTCATAGCATGCTTCGATATCGTCATCATGCGCGCCGAGTTCGATTTCGCGCGCACTGAAGTTCACGCTGCCGTAGCGCACCGCGAGTTCTTCAGCGATGCCCGGCTCTACATTCTTGGCGCCGCAGCCAGGACGCGCTTCGGGCATCCCTCCGCCGATACCATCGATTCCCGTGAGTTCCGCCCACTCCACCTTGTTCCAACCGATCGCCCGCGCCACTTCTTCGCCGTTTTCGAATTTTATGAGCGTAGGAACCGTATCGACATCCAACCGGAACGACGCTTCCAGTCCTGTATCGTCGACTACGCCGGATACATTTTCCGGAAACGTCGGATCGTCTTGGGAATAGACTGTCAGTGGCGATCCGTGGGCAACGAGTTCACTGAACACGGGCTCTAGCATGGTGCAAGTCGGGCAGTCGCGTTTGCCTACAATGACTAGGCCTTCGGATACGGGTGTCATGAGGGAGTCCTTCCAAGATCAGTTTCGAACGTCGTGGTGGCTATTGGACAATACTCTCCATCGCTCAATCAATGTTGTGATTGTTCCCATTTATCAGGAATGTACAAGCTCATTTATGTGGGCTCTGATCTGAGTACCGATCGTTCTTCTCGAGGCGTCCTCTTTTCCGTCATCCTCGCGGAGGCGGGAGACCAGTGTGAATTTAGTCTTGGTCGGCTGCGCCCTGGATTCCCGCCTGCGCGGGAATGACGGCGCGAGGTGATAAATGGCTGATTCTCCACAAAACTGGCGAATTGTACGTTGACATGTAATCGGTTACGCTGGCGAATATACATTTGACGTTATGATGAGTTCAGAATCGCATATTCGCTTACGATGCGCCGTCATCCTGCTGATGGTCGGATTTGCTTTCTCTGCGCTTGCAGAGGATCGGCCTGAAATCGGCGCGAAGACTGGGCAGATGTATCCGGACTTCGTGTTGCCGACATTGGACGGTGATATCAAGCGTCTCTCCGATTTTCGCGGTAAGCGAATCCTCCTCTTTCATTTTGCCTCTTGGTGAGCGGGCTGCCGCCGAATTCTGCCCGTGTGGCAGAACGCAGTGAAACCGTACGTCGACGCGGGCGAAATGATTGCGATTGGCGTCGTTCAGGAACAACATCCCGATCGAACACGCCTGTACCGGCAATGGCGACAACTCAAGTGGCCTATCTTTGTTGATTCGATGAACACGCTTGAGCACATCCAGGTCGTGCCGGTGCCCGTGGCTATCGATCCATCGGGAATGGTCATTCACGACAAGTTCAAACCGGACCAACTCGAAACGTTCATGCGAACGGAATGGGAGATGCTCGACATTCCCGAGGACTACAACCGGGTCACGCGTACGGTGCCTTCAGCGAAGCCGTTGGACGACGCGACTGCGGCAACATGGCATGTTTGGGCTAGGGACATTTTCAATCTGGGCCAGGCAGAAGAAATCGACAAGGTCGTTGGCGCACTGGAGACCGCAGCGAAACTTACACCCGGCGATGGTGCGATCCAATTCTCTTTGGGTACGGCGTTACGTCGGCGCTACGAAGGGCCCTATCGCAAGCCGCTAGACAATCAACGTGCGGTAGAGCATTGGGGTTTAGCATTGGATGCCAATCCGAATCACTACATTTACCGGCGTCGATTGCAGCAGTACGGCCCGCGATTGGATAAACCGTATAACTTTTATTTTTGGGTGCAAGAGGCACGCGCTGACATTCGAGCGCGCGGCGAGGATCCGTTTCCCCTCACAGCGGAGCCGATGGGATCGGAGATTGCGCAGCCGGAGCGCAAGGCATCTACGAAGTCAGTGGTGGGGTTGGAGAATGTCGATCCCCAGGGACGAATCAACCGCGACAAAAAACAGTTGGTGTGCATTGAGCCTTTGGTAACGCCGTCTCGTGTGCGGCCGGGACATCGTTTGCGGGCGCGAATTACGTTCCGTCTAAATGAACAGTCAAAGCCATGGTGGAATAACGAGGCGGACAACATCGCGATCTGGGTGGATGTGCCGGACGGGTTCACGCTTACGGAGAACAGTCTTTCCATTTCCAGTCCGGAAGCCCCTGAAACGCGGGAGTTGCGCCAGGCCGAACTGGAGCTGGAAGTTGACGCGAATCACGCGGAAGGTGTTGTGACCATTCCGGCCTATGCGCTTTATTATGTGTGCGAGGATTCAGGAGGCGTTTGTTATTATTTCCGTCAGGATTTTGCCCTGACCGTGACTATCGATGCGGATGCGCCGACACTAAAATAGGGGACCTATGTGATGAAACGCCTTTTTCAAACTTTCGCGTTCGTGATTGTGGTTGGTTTAGTCAGTTCTCTCGCTTTCGCTCAACGCCCCGGTGTCGACATACGCGAGCGCATGGGCGGTCAATCGCACGACGACATTCAAGGAAGTAAGGACAACGGTCCAAAGGTGGGTGATCTTGCGCCGGAATTCCGGTTAATCCCTTTGAAGTTTTACGAATTCGGCATCGAAGAAGAGGAAATTACAAAGGACAACGCTGGTGAGTTGTACGCGCCGGTTCGTTTGAGTGCGTTCAAGGATGAGAAACCAGTCGTCCTGATTTTCGGGAGCTACACGTGACCTCCTTTCCGGGACCAGGCTGGTACCCTCGACCGTTTGAACAAGCAATATGGGGATAAGGCGCAGTTCTTGATCGTCTACATCAAGGAGGCACATCCTGCGGAAGATTGGCCAATGCGGGTGAATCCGCGCTTGAAGTACATTAAAGACCCAACCTCGAAATTTGAACGCTTCCAAGTCGCGAACACGTG
>JAJDAB010000371.1 GCA_029262095.1 Candidatus Hydrogenedentota bacterium | reverse complement strand
TCGCTCAAAAACGATAGGATAGGCGTCTTTTCTCTTCAATCGCGCTCTTGCATCTTTCAACTCGTTCGGCGAGTAAACCTGAGCTTCTATACCGCCGCTCTTCCCCGACAACACAACATATTCAACGCCTCCTTCGAATGCACGTTCTATCTCAGTCAAATTCGAGTGGTGGCCTCGCGCGATGAGATCAAACAAATGCTGTTCAGAAGGATTCAAGAGTAGAAAATCAGAGTTACGAAAAACATGAGTTTTAATCGCGTCATCGAAAATGTCGAACCGCTCCACGATTCCGTCAACATCTGATAAGTCGTCGACGCTGTGTGACAGCGATTGGATCTCTCTACTCAATTCAATTCGTCTTTCCTCAGGCCACGCGGCTCTTGCCTCCGCATGTTTTGTCTCCGCTTGCTCACGCATCGAGTCGACCGCGTCACGCAATGACTTAAACCACCGAAAATCACCTAAAACATCTCGTGTCGCGTCTGCTAGATCGATCGCAAACTTCTCACGACACCCCGCATCTGGAATCAATGGAACGACGGCCATCTCTAACGTACGGGAGGCCGTGGATGCAATCCGTGCATCATCTCTAAAACGCTCTCGTACGGTTTTCCAAAGATATCGGATTCCATCCTGATCATCTTCCCGAAATAAAACGACAGTTCTGCACAGCGCGAAAAGTGATAGTGAATCCCAAGACACAAACTCTGCGAAATACATGAAATCATCAACGGCAAAATTGGTAAGGCTCTCTCGATCTTCGAAGTGAATCGTGAGCAAATCGTCAAGCGCCACAAGTCTTACCGATAGCTCATTGAACCACAATTCTCCGAGGTCAAAGTCCAGCGAAGGTGACGGGGCTTCAACGGTTTCGAATTGTTCGAACGTAAGCGCATTTGGAGTCAGATCAACACGCTGGACAGAACGTCCTGTTTCGAATGCTTCTTTCAAGAACGATTCGGAACCCGAATAATCTCGACGAGCGAGCAGTGCCTCTGCCGCAATGCAACGCACGTCGCATGCTTCGTATGTGTAGCCTTTTTCTTCCAGCCGACGGGCGGAACGATTCGCCCAGTAGTCGCCCATTTCAAATTCGCCACACAATATTTCAATTACGCCACGTTCCCCAAGCGCGCGATCAGTGCCTCGCTCCTCCGATCTCTTAAGTTCCTCAAAATGTTGTATTGAAACCTGAACACACTTGCGTGCGTGATCGAATTGCTCAAGCTTGCGATTCAGCATTGCCCGCCAGATATAGCAAAACCCCAATTCGCGGAGGAATTCGTCGCGATGAAATTCAGTCTTTACTACCACTTCGGTCGCATATTCTTCAGCAGAATCAAAATCGTAGCGACCAAGCGCGGACCGAAAGAATAGCTCGTAAGCATGCACGAGATGCCGCCTTAGCGTCGTGCCATTTGCTGGTGACTTTGTTTGACTCGTCAGTTGAGTTTGCAGCGTATTGGATATTTGCACCATGAACCGCGCTATGTCTTCTACAGTCGAGTTGTTTGCAAACTTATTTTCGATTCGACCATGAAGACTCAGGGCAGCCTCTAACTGATGATATGCCCTCGCTTCGTAAAAAAACTTCACGCAACCGCGTACGATACTTTGGCTCCTCGAAAAGCGCCCTAATTTATAGAGCACCCGGGCGCGAAGCATGTCAGCGGAAGCAAGACCCAATGGATTAGCAATCTTGCGATACGTCGCCTCTGATTCTGAAATGAAGCTCAAAGCCTGCTTGTCATTCTGGTTTCGAAGTGCAAGTTCTGCATCAAAAAGCGCAATACCAGCGAGTAAACATTGACCAAGTGGTCGATTACCTGCAGCGGGGTGAAGTTCTAAGACAGATTTACACTGCTGAAACCAACTTTCGGCCTCAATGTAGTCGTCCTCCTGAAATACATGCACTCCTTGCAAATACATGCAAATTGCGTTGCACAGCGATTCAGCAATCGTGGGCATCACATTTACTGGGATTTGGCTTAACAACTCCTTCGGCTCAGATTCATTGCCATGCCCGAGATACATGCGAAAATAGCACCGAAACAGAGGGATCCAGACCGAAAGCGCGTTCAATTGCGGGTGCTGAAATACGATGCTCCAACGCTCTAGTTGTTTATTCGCATCCGAGTACTTTCCGTAGAACAAACGGCCATACGAATAGTGGATCAGGATCTTGTCTACGTTCGCATGAATGTCTGCGATGAGGTCCGCTGGAATTTGTTCGCTCGATTGGCCGACTTGTCCGTCGAATAATGACCTTATTGCATCACAGTTCATAGCACGTTCGTCAATATTACGAATCGTACTGGTGCTCTTGTTCCGCGATTGGTCGGCCTCATCAATTGCAGACTTCATTTCACCCGAGTAGGACCAACAACTGATAGCGGTTTCTAATACCTGAGAGACAGAGTAAAAATCGTCTGTTGCTGGGGATTTTTCGCTGTTCGTTGGGTGAAGTAAAGAGAGGCTCTCAAATTCAGGTAAACAATCCCATGGCATACTCATGTACGTTGCGAAGTACGATCTGACGCGCGGAGACTCAAACTTCATCGTTTTTTCTCCTGCTGTCGTACATGCGAATTTCGGTTCGATAATAGTAATTGATTATACGCAATATTAGGCACACCAGCCGTTCCTTCCGCTAGAAAACAATACGACCGAGCCCCAAAAACTGTACTAAATGAATATCGTGACGTCAATCACCAAATTTACACCAAGTTTCCTGTCGTACTTACTCAAACGTCACACAAACTGTAACATATTTCCAATCAATACCTTAGGGCAATTTCACGCCGCTCGAATTTTGGGCTCTTCATATGCATCATCGCCACAGCATGGAATACCGTATAACACCTACGGATCGTGTTGCCCAGAATTCTGTCCGGAGAAAATCTTCTGGAAATTGTCAGGCTTCCGTATTTGGACTTTTCGTATTTGTATAGGAATTAGCTTATTTTCTCAGTATCAGTAGGTTGGATCAAAGTCGAGTATGTTATGGGATATCCTTAGATTTCAATTCACTATTCATTCGCGTTAGCCTTCTGCAAACGCATTCTATTGCGATAAAAACTTGGGAGTACCAACTTGCCCCAACCATCCTCGGCTGAACGATCCGCAAAACTGCGATCTTTACTGAACGCTGGTGTCGTCGCTATGCCTGGTGCGATTAATGCGTTGAGTGCGCGGCTCATTGAGCGCGAGGGGTTTAACGCGATGTACCTTTCCGGTGCGGTGCTCGCAAATAGCGTGGGCGGCGTTCCCGACGTAGGTCTTATGACGCTCACCGAATCGGAGGCGCACTCCGCACGTATTGCGGAATCGACGACTATTCCAATCATCGCAGACGCGGACACAGGCTATGGCGGTCCGGAGAATGCGGCCCGCACGGTGCGTACTCTGGAGGCCGCCGGTGTTAGCGGAATTCATCTTGAGGATCAAGAGTTTCCCAAACGATGCGGCCACCTGGACGGTAAGACGTTGGTGCCGGAGAACGAGTTCACGGAAAAGATTGCAGCGGCCGCCGAAGCGAAGACGAGTCAGGATTTTGTCCTAATCGCACGGACCGATGCCCGCGGTGTCGAGGGGTATGACGAAGCCGTTCGGCGCGCGACAAAGTACGTCGAAGCGGGCGCGGATGCCGTCTTTCCGGAAGCGTTGCAAGATGAAGCGGAGTTCGAGCGTTTCGCGAAAGATGTGGACACGTTGTTGCTCGCGAACATGACGGAGTTCGGAAAGACGCCGTACCTCACCGTGGACCGATTCGGCGAAATCGGGTATAACATGGTGATCTTTCCGGTGACGCTGCAACGCATCGCGATGAAGGCGATGGAAGCCGCATTGCAGACCATTCGGAACGATCACACGCAGCAATCGCTGCTCGATGACATGCAAACCCGGCAGGAGTTGTACGACCTCCTCGGGTACCGGGTATGACGGCTCGGCCCAACTGGCGACCGACATTTTATATTTAGCTTCCGTCGAGGAAGCCTCGCACAACAGGAGAATGACCACCATGAGTGACACCACTTTTAGCCCAGGCCTCGCGGGCGTCATTGCAGGCGAGACCGCAATCGCGTGCGTAGACCAGGGCAAGCTACTTTACCGGGGCTACGCCATCGCGGACCTGGCGGAGAACACGACGTTTGAAGAAACGGCGCATCTGCTCCTGTTCGGGAATCTCCCGAATCAAGCCGATCTAGATGCCTTCAAGAAAAAACTCGATTCGTACCGCCCGCTGCCCAAAGCCCTCGTCGACACGTTGCGTCCAATCCCCAAGGACGTACCGATGATGGATGTGCTGCGTACGGGCGTTTCGATGGCGGGCCACTTCGATCCCGTCAAAGATCCGGATGCGTTGCAGGAGCGCGCAGTCTGGTTGACAGCGCAAATCGGCGGGATCATTGCGGCGCGGTTCCGGCTTCTCAACGACCAGGAACCGATCGAACCGAAAGCCGGTCTCTCGCATGCCGCGCAAGTGCTTTATCAGGCGCAGGGCGAAGAGCCGGATGAGTTGTCCGCAAAACTTCTAGACCTCACGCTTATCCTTTACGCCGAACACGACTTCAACGCCAGCACCTTCACGGCACGCGTCATCTGTTCGACGATGTCCGACATGGTGTCCGCGATTGTTGGTGGGATTGGCGCGCTCAAAGGCCCACTTCACGGCGGCGCGAATGAAGCGGCGATGGAAATGCTAGAGCAGTTCAAAACAGCAGACGAAGCGAAGGCCTGGATCGCCGATGCATTGGCGAACAAAGGCAAAATCATGGGCTTCGGCCATCGCGTGTACAAGAACGGTGATCACCGCGCCACGATCCTCGAACGGGAACTTCGCAAACTGGCCAAACAAAAAGGCCAGGAACAGTGGATGGACATCTACGATGCGATCAAAGACCCGATGGTCAATGACAAGAAGATCTATCCCAACGTCGATTATCCCTGCGGCCTCACGTACTACATCCTCGGCCTGCCGCTCGACTTGTACACACCGCTGTTCGTCGCCAGCCGTGTCACCGGCTGGGCCGCACACTTCATCGAACAAGCGGGCGACAACCGAATTTACCGTCCATTAAGCATCTACACCGGCGCGAAAGATACCCTAGTCCCGGCTATCGAGAACCGCTAGGTACGCGATGCGATTACCTGACGTCGCAATTCCGGTGATGCTGATTAGCTCGTTGGCCGCTACGATAGGTCTTTCATGTTCCGGCCAGTTGGAGGCGCAACCGACAAATGAGTCGCCGCCATCAAACATGAGGGCGATGATTACGTACATCGTTGATGGCGACACGGTGGTCGTTCAGGTCGGTCACGATGAGTTCACACTTGATCTGTATGGGATCGACTGTCCTGAGATCGGCCAACGGTTCGGGCGCGTCGCTGCACAGTACGTCGATGCGAATCTACTCGGGACGTCGCTCACTCTATCTCTAGCACAAAGCGAGTCTACGAATCGCATTCAGGGACGGCTTTTCGACAACGACGGGGAAGACATCCAACTGCGCATGCTGTCCCTAGGGCTCGCGTGGACCGCGCCATACATCTTTGACGGAAAACTACGGTATCAACGCGAGCAACACAACGCGAAGCAATCGCGAAAGGGCCTGTGGGTGGAAACGGGTCAGGTTCCGCCATGGCAGTTCGAATTCGAATCAAACAGCATCGCCGCTCGTGAACCCGCGGGCCGGTGGCGATCCACAGAGGATACAACCACTGGGGCGTCTGCAGAATTAGCGGAAGCGCTATCCTCTATTGGCTACCTATCGGGTCATGACGAAGCGACCGATCGGGATGCTGGCGTTACTTTATACGATTCAGAAAACGCACAGCCCGGATTGAACCTTGTCGTTTCCGGACATGGACACGAAGCAATGTTGGTTGACATGCATGGCGAAACGGTTCATCGGTGGCGGTATCCCTGGAAGCAAGTCATGCCCGACTGGCAACACAAAATTCGTTCGTATGGACTCGGCCATGAATTTTGGCGGCGTGCCCATGTATTCCCCAATGGGGAATTACTCGCGATCTATGGCAACTTGGGCATCGTTAAAATCGATAAAGACTCAACCCTAGTCTGGAAATATGTTGGCACATGCCATCATCAGTTCGCGATTGGCTCAGATGACCATATTTTCGTCCTTACTCGCACGTTGAAACCAATTGCAACGATCGCAGATCTCGGAAATGTCGTGAACGACTCGATTACTGAGCTTGGCCCGGATGGCCAATTCGTGCGCACGATCAACCTCGTCGACTGCTTCAAGAATTCTGAATACGCGCACGAATTGGATCGATTGAAACTCACATTCGATCCAATGCACGTAAATAGCATTCAGCTGCTTTCTGGTGATAACGGTATCTTCCGCGAGGACCGAGCGCTAATTTCGGTCCGTGAACTCGATCTCCTCGCTGTAGTAGATCTCGAAACGGAACAAATCGTATGGACACTGTCAGGACCGTGGCTTAGACAGCACGACCCAGAGTTACTGGACACTGGCCGCATTCTGCTCTTCGATAATCTCGGCCATGATGGTCGCTCCCGCGTGTTGGAAATCGAACCCATGACGGGTGAAATTGTGTGGTCCTATGCGCCCACCGATCCGAATTCGTTTTATACGGCGGATTGCGGACTATCGCATCGGCTTGAAAACGGGAATACGCTCGCGATCGAATCGAATCGAGGCAGGGCGATCGAGATCGACCCTCCGGGTAATGTCGTATGGGAGTATCGCAATCCGAACCGCGCCGGCGACCAAAATGAACTGGTGGCAACATTGCTTGATGTCGTTCGCTTGCCGCGCGGCTTCGCGGAAGGCTGGGCGAACGGCGGAGTCGTTCCGCCGAAGTAGACTTGACCTTGGGCCAGTCTAACTAGCAATGAATTGCTATACATCAAACCCGGAGGTGCATGAGCGGCGGTGAAAACCGGTAACCGCCGTTCTGTCTTTGTATTGCTGTACTCGTTCCATATTAGAATTATGCGCCCCATCGTTTTGCGGGCAAAAGAAATCGCTACAAGTCGCAGGGTTCCTATCTCGCTCAAGAAACTTCCTTGCTTTTATGCACGCGTGGCTAAATCACTGCCGATTGACCGTCAATAATTTCATTCCCCAATAAGAAGTATTGGCGGATTTCGATCACGCTTCAAAATGCACCACTGGACAGATAGGACCCTCACACTAGAGCGTGGGCCTAGCGCAACATTAGGTGGTGAGCCGTGTTGACGATGAAACACACGTTCGGCCTTCGCAGATTGCGAAACCATCAACTCAACGAATCCCGAAATACGCTCTATTTCCCCATTGACCACTTTTACTGACAATCATACTGTTCCATAACAGTATTGACATCGTGCTCGTTAGTCGCTATGATCTCCTTGCACGTGCAAATGCGTAGAGACCTGGATTAACCAACGAGGAGTAGTACGATGAAAGGAATTACGCGAGGGAAGAAATCGGTGCGGGCAGCGATTGGACTAGGGGCAGCGGCGGGATTGCTATTCACCGCTCCCGCAATTGCGGATATGACACGATGGCATCCCCACCTCCGTCTTAATACTGGACAGGACATGGGAATAAACACGCCTTGGGGCAATTCAAAGGCTCCGTATATGCATAAAATCGACGACGATACTGTCGATAACGTCGTATGGAATACGACGAACGTGTTCAACGTCGGAATTGCGGGACAATCTTGGTTCGACAAAAAGCACTCGCCAACAACGAACAATCAGCAAAGGCTCTCCATCCACAATCCAACGGTCGATGACTACACAGGCGCGAATAAGATAACGATCGCGCTGTACAATTCGAATACTGGCGATCAGATACTCGATTCTGATAGCCGGATTGACACGACGCCAGCACCGAGCTGGATGTCATTTAACACCACTACGGATGTATTCGAAGTGGAAGTTCCATCATTGGAAACGCGCACCCTGTTCGCATCGTATTTTCTGGTCGCAAATAAGGACGCTTCGTTCGTGGCGAAAATTCACAGTCCCAAGACTGGTGGTGGTGAAGGTGCATTCTTGGCGAGGTCAGCCAGATGGAGCAGTATACGTTGGCGAATTGATAATGGCGATCACACTACAGATTTTCACGCCTGGCCCAACAAGACTTACATGGAATACGCACTTCCGTCGTCGGATGATCTCGATGGACTAACGTCTCCTATGCTCGTCCTTCCGTATTGGATCGACAGCGATGATGAGGCGTGGACAAAATATTCCGCGTACGTCCATATTGCAAATGTTGACTCGGTCGATCTCGATATAACGGTTGAAGCGTTCGAATTGGATGGTACATCGATCAAATCCCACACATTTGATGACGTTCCAGCTCACAGCAAGCTGTTGTTTATTCCAAGCCAGTTCTTGGATGCTGGGGATCCAGAAGAGGGTTACCTGGAGGCCTCAGCGGTACAATCAGCATCGACATCTACGGTGGGCGAAATATTGGGTGCTGTACACGCCTTTAATCTGGCTTTGGTCCATTTTCTCCCAGGCGCGGGATGGGCGCAAAATCTCACTGGCGAAACGCTCACCATTATCGACGACAACTAGCGATTTGCTAGTCACGTCTACTCGTTTGCGGTAGACACATGTCCTGCTAATAGGTGACGCAGAATCGTTCTTTCAAACCCGGCTGGGGATTCGTCCTCAGCGGGGTTTCTGATACATTCCAAGCTGGCAAATTCTCTATTCGCTATCGCTGGAGATCGTTTGGATGCGAGGCAGTCCCCTCGCGTACAATCGTTTGATTCCGATACGCTTGTTCTTTGCATTAGTTCTGCGACTCGCAGGTGAATTGGGACAAGAAGCCCTATGCTCATCAACAGACCAAGATCAATAGATCCGTTCGTGTTACTAATCGCAATTGCAATTTCGCTCAGCGCGTGCGATCAAGTCCCCAATGTCGGCGATGAACCGGAACGGCTCTCTGACCAGCCACACGTCGTTCTCATTGTCCTGGATACCCTTCGCGCGGACGTGGTTGGTAGCTACGGTGGCCCGGAAGGCGTATCCCCGGAGATTGACGCTTTCGCGGAAACCGGTGTGCGCTTCAGCCGGGTTGTGGCACCCAGCAACTGGACGAAGCCGTCATGGGCTGGAATGTTGACGGGCCGGTATCCGCGCTCGTTAGGCATGTACAACGAAATTGGCGAGTGTCTGCCCGACGATGCTGTGACACTTCCCGAGGCGTTTAAAGCGGTCGGCTATAGGACGTACGGCGCGACAGCCAATCCCAATATCAACTCTTCGTTCAATTATCAACAGGGTTTCGATGAGTACCTGGACAGCCACGTCATTTGGAATTGGATGAAGATCACGGGGGATGAGCCAGACGGCCCGACCACGAGTGAAGCCCGGCTCGCGCCTGCTACGGAACTGTATGACGGCGCGATCGCGTGGGCCAAAGCGCAAGACGGCGCGCCCTGTTTCATCCAAATTTGCACAATGGAAATGCATGAGTATCATCGCGGCGCCTACTCGTTGAATCGCCCGGAATTTAATCGCGCGTTTGCGAAATTGCCGTCACCAGAACGCGAGTATTACCAGGCTTTGAAACAGTCTTCGTTCGACCTCGGTCAATTCGTGGCGGCGTTGCGCGCGCTACCAGGCTGGGAGGACACCCTCGTCATCATCACCAGCGATCATGGTGAAGGGTTGTCTGATCATCCTGATGTATCGCGATCCGAGTTTCACGGCGGTGTGCTGTACGACACAAATCTTCACGTGCCGTTAATCATGCACCGGCCCGGCTCGTTGCCCAAGGGGCTCGTCGTTGAGTCACGGGTTCGTCTCCTCGATCTCGCCCCGACGGTTCTTGAAATCGCGGGTGTCTCCCCGTTGCAGGGCATCGATAGCACGTCACTGAAGCCACTGATTGATGGAGTAGATGTGGAGGCAGACCGCCCTGAGTTTTTCGTGTCCGAGTCGTATCTCAGGGATATCGACAAGATCGCGATTGAATCGGCATCCTGGCGCTATATAGAGAATCGCGATCAGACGGCTGACGCGAATACGCAGCGGGGTGAAATGAACCCGGAGGCATTGCAAAAAATCGGCGACGCGCAGAACGGCACAGTCACAGATCAAATCGAATCGCACCCGGAAATCGCCGCAGACCT
>JAJDAB010000370.1 GCA_029262095.1 Candidatus Hydrogenedentota bacterium | reverse complement strand
CCCGTTCGATGTCGCGAAGGGCTTCGCTCAAAACGGCATCATCGGCGATCGAAATTATCGGCATCAAACCCTTTGCAGCGTTCGTCTGCGTCATCTCGTCATTCCCGAACCCGCTCAATGTCCGCGCCCAAACCGGCCAACCGTTCTTCAATCCGTTCATACCCGCGGTCAATGTGATAAACGCGGTGTACCGCTGTCTCGCCTTTATCCGCCACAAGTCCTGCAATCACCAATGCCGCGCTCGCGCGCAAATCCGACGCCATCACCGGCGCGCCACTCAATGCTGATACGCCCTCTACACGCGCGGTATTACCGTCCACCTCTATCCGCGCGCCCATGCGCACCAATTCAGCGACCTGCATGAACCGATTCTCGAACACCGTCTCCGTGATTTGGCTCGCCCCCTCACAGACCGTCATCAGCGCCATAGTCTGCGCCTGCAAGTCCGTCGGAAATCCGGGGTACGGCAAGGTAGAAATATCCGCGCCGCGTATGCCGTTCACCGCGCGCGCCGTAATGCGATCGCTATCCACGCCAATTTCAGCGCCCGCCGATCGAAGACTGTCCAAAAACGATGCGAGATGTTTCGCACTCGCGTTCAACACCGTCACTTCACCACCCGTCGCCAAACCCGCGATCAAAAATGTACCCGCCTCAATGCGGTCCGGAATTACTTGATGTTCCGTTCCGGTAAAACCGTCGACCCCAACGATCGTAATGAGGTCTGTCCCCGCACCGGAGATTTGCGCGCCCATCTCGTTCAACAATTCCGCGAGATCTACAATTTCCGGTTCGCGTGCGACCGTACTCAGCCGCGTCACACCATCGGCGCGGCATGCCGCCATCATGAGGTTTTCCGTTGCCCCCACACTGGCAAACCCAAGATCGAAATCGGTCCCCTTCATTTTGCCCTCGGCGTGGACCATCCCATCTTCAATATCAATATTCACGCCCAAAGCTTCCAGGCCCTTCAGATGAATATCCACCGGACGCGTGCCGATCGCGCAACCACCGGGCAGCGAGACTTCCGCCTTACCAAACCGCGCCAACAACGGCCCCAACACGAAAAATGAGGCACGCATCGTGCGAACCAACTCGTACGGCGCGACATAGGTATCGACCGAGGACGCATCAATGGTCATCGAACGCCCGTTGAAGTCCGTCTTCGCGCCGAACTCCATAATGATTTTCTCCATCGAGAAAATGTCATGCAGACACGGAACGTTATGCAGCGTGACCGGTTCTTCCGCCAGCAAGGTCGCCGCCATCAACGGCAACGCGGAGTTCTTCGCACCCCGAATTCGCACCGATCCATGGAGGGGTATGCCGCCGCGTATGAGAATTTTATCCATATCGAATTTGCCAAGCCGACGATTTCAGCCGAAACACTTCCACTAGACAACACACAGGCCCAAAACGCCAATTCGTTCTGGGCCCGCGAGAAGAATTACATGATTACAAACCGTACTACGGAGAATCTTCCTCGGGCATCGACTCGACCTCAGCTTGAGCGCCGCTCTCCGAGACCGCTTCAGATACATCCCCCGCGACCTCGCCAGGTTCCGTCGACGCCGCTTCATCAACCGCAGGCGCTTCAACGGCTTCATCCACTGGCTCCGCAGTCAGTTCGCCTTCGGTGGCCGCTTCACGTTCCGGATCTGCAGCACCCACGCCCAACGCATCCAGCTCATCAGTCACTTGTTGCAATGCTGCCGCTTCCGCCGGATCCACCAAATCAGGGGCGATACCCTGGTTACGTCGGCCTTCAATCAACGCGAAAAACACGCAGATGGTCATGAACGCGCCCGCCATGAAATACGTCATCCGCACGGGCAGACTACGAGTAGCGCGTGCGCCAAGTACCGTATCCCCACCCGGGTTCACGCCAAACGCACCTGCAAATCCCATGTTCTTACCCTTTTGCAAGAGCACGATACCAATAAGCCCAAGGCACGACGGGATATAGATGATGTTCAAAAGCACATACACCGTATTCCAACTAAAAATGGTCTCTAACATGATCTCGAATACCTCGGTTTCACCCGCGCCAACTAGGTCGCGGCCAATACAATTTCCGCAAAATCATTCGCGTTCAACGACGCACCGCCCACAAGCGAACCGTCGATATTTTCCTGCGCCATCAACTCTGCCGCGTTCGAAGGCTTTACACTACCTCCATACAGTATACGGATTCCGTCCGCCGTCGTCTGGCCAAGCTGTTGCGCCAGGATACCACGCACAAATGCATGGGCTTCTTCGGCTTGATTCGGCTCCGCATTTACCCCGGTTCCAATAGCCCACACCGGTTCATATGCGATGACCAGCGCGCCGGTCTGATCCGCCGGAACGCTCTGTAATCCATTGGTCAGTTGCCGTTCCAGCACATGCTCCATCTCACCGGCTTCACGCTCTTCGAGCGTTTCGCCGATGCAAAACATCACCTTCAGACCGCCGTCTAGCGCCGCCAAAAGCTTCTCGTTTAGCAGCGCGTCCGACTCGCGAAACACTCGGCGCCGCTCACTATGCCCGACAATCGCCCAACGGCTACCGGTATCCAATACCATCGGCACCGATATAGCACCCGTAAACGCGCCTTCAGGTTCCGAGAATACGTCCTGCGCGCCCTGTTCGATGTTCGAGTCTTGAAGTGCCTGTCCAACAGCAGACAACGCTGTAAACGGAGGGCACACAACAATTTCCACGCCCGACGCGTTTTTCACCAGCGGGATTAACGCTTCAACCATCTCCACGGATTCGCGGATCAGTTTGTGCATCTTCCAATTGCCGGCGACCAATGGCACTCTCACGCAAGAAACTCCCTACTAATACCAGGGTTCGATTCAAACCTCCAAGGGATCACACGCCAAATTCAGGTATTCCGTGTGAAGTCCAAGCAGCCAAAGAGTTTACCACGCTGAGAAACCATGCGCAACGCACTGGCTTATCTCAGAAATTGGGAGTTAGGCGACGGGCTTTCTGACACCGCCAGTCAGCGAAGCGGCAAAATTCGAGAACCACAACCGCATGTCATCAATTAGCGCGTAGAACAACGGCACGACGAACAACGTCAATATGGTCCCAGTGGTAAGTCCACCGATTAGCGCTTTGCCCAAACCAGCGAAAGTCACTTCACCGACCGCCAGCGGAACCACGCCCAAGATGGTCGTCATAGCGGTCATCATGACCGGGCGGAATCGAACCCGACCCGCCCGAATTATCGCGTCGTATCTGGATATCCCCTCCTTGCGGAGCTGGTTGATATGATCGACGATCACAATTCCGTTGTTCACCACGATGCCAGCCAACAAGATAAACCCAATGAAAGTCATTGTGTCGATAGCGGTGTTCGTCATGTACATCGACCACACCACTCCGATCGCCGCCAACGGAACGGTCACAAGGATTGAAAGCGGCAGCAAATACGATTCGAACAATGCGCCCATAATCAGATAGATGACGACAATTGCCAAGAATATCGACGTGAGAAATGCCGTCATGTCCGATTCGAGATTCGCCAACTCGTCACCGAACTCAATGTTGTAACCCCGGGGCATGTCAAAACTATCGACCAAGCCACGCAGATCATTCATGACCCGTCCGAGATCTTTCGTCCGGGTCGTCGCGCTGATGCTCACAACATTCTTGCTGTTTACACGACGAATAGCGCTCGGACTACGCGCCTTCTGAAAATCCACCAATTGCGCGAGCGGCACCAAATCACCCTGTTGATTGAGAATGGCGACGTTCTCAAGATTCGCTCTCGACGTACGATCTTCCTCACTGAATTGCGCCCAAACCGGAATTTCGCGCCCTTCGCGTTTGATGTAGAAAATGCGCGCACCACGTAAAGCAAAATCGACCGTTTGCGCAATAGTAAAAGGACTCACACCATTGCGCGAAGCGAACGTCTCATCAATGAGGATTTGGATTTCTTCCTCGTTCGAATCGTTCTCTGCTGTGGCTTCAGTGATATCGGGCGTTTCCTCCAACATCGCGGCGAAACGCGAAGCGTACTCACCCAGCAAGGCCGAATCATCGCCGCGCATTCTCAAACTGAATCCTTGCGAAGATTGTTCACCGGTTTCTGCGATTGAGAACCGCAATTCCGCTCCCGGAATCGCCGCGGGTAACGATGCCCACAAAATGTCGCGCGCTTGATCCGTCGTATACGGCAACGTCTCGCCGATTGCGACATCGTCTTCCGTATTTAGGTAGACATTGAAATTTCCACCCCGTGCGGAGAACTGATAGAAAATGTTCTTGATGCTCAACTCTTCTCGACGTGCGTCAATCCGTTCGTACACCAAATCAAACGTCGTCCGCACATCCTCCGGATTGAATCCGCGATCAAACTGAACATCGATGACGACTTGTCGCGAATCGATCGAAGGCAAACCCTGCCGCGATAACCCGTTGCATGCCGGAATTGTGGATAGAAAAGCAGCCCCCACCAACAGCATCGTGGCTAATCGCCATCGTTGCGTCCACCCCAATGTCCACAAATACGCGTTGATAAACTTTTCCATGAACCGGGCAGACGGGGAGCGTTTCGTCGGCACACTGCCGTCGGGTGTTTTCACCTTAGGGACCAACCGCGACCACATCCGGTTGACCCAAAGTGTTTCACGCGAAGGCAGATGGCACGCCGCCAACGGAATCGCCGTGACCGCAAGAATTAAACTCGCGGCCAACGACACGGTGACCGGCATTGCGAACTGACGTATGTAATTCGACAAGTCACCCGTATCGAGAAACACCAACGGCAGAAACGCCGCGCATGTCGTCGCCGTCGCCGCTGTAATCGCTAGGGACACTTCGGTCGCGCCAAGCCGGGCACTTTCTTCCGGACCGAGCCCCTCCTGCGAATGGCGATGAATATTTTCCATTACCACAATCGCATTGTCCACCAACATACCCAACGCAACGATCATCGCGATGATAGTCACAATGTTCAAAGAGAAACCCGAGAAGTACATCATGATAAACGCGACGAACAGCGATGCTGGAATGCATGATGCGACGACAAACGTTAGCCGGAATCTGCGCAGGAAGAGGAACAGGACAATAAACGACAACGCGCCCCCCCATTGCCCTGCGCGAATCAGCCCATCCAAAGCGCCCAAAATCATGTCGGACTGATCGAAGAACACAAACACCTGACTGTCGTCGAACAACGGTTCTTCGAGCACCCGATCCAATTCCGCTTGCACGGCCAGACAGGTCGCTACCGTGTTCGACTCCGACTCTTTTCGGATGAGAACCGCGACGCCCGATTTCCCGTCAATCGCATACCCAGACTCCGGCTCACGCTTGACATACCCCACCTCCGCCACGTCTTTAAGCCGAACGGCGTTAGGCCCAATGACCAACTCGCCCAGCTCCGTAGGGGATGTAAACTCATCTAGCGCGCGAACGAAATGTTTCCGATTGCCATCGACCAACTCGCCCAACGATAAATTCAGATTGCTCAATTGAAGATTCTGAACGACTTGATAAAGACTCAGGCTTCGACTACTCAGTGCATCCTGATCAAATTCAATCAGCACCTCAGGACGTTCTTCACCAAAGATTGTGACATCCGCCACACCATCAAGCCGGAGTAACCTCGGTTGCAAGACCGTACGGGCCGCGTCCGCGAGCGCTTCCGTGTTGTCATCCCGGTACAATGTGAAAATCATCACCGGTAACGCGTCTGAACTAAATTTCTGCAAAAACAGCCGGTCGACATCAGCGGGCAGATCCGCCTTCAGTCGTTCCATCCGATCGCGCACCTCCGAGGTCGCCGTACTTAAATCAACCCCTTCGAACTGCATGAAGATATTGCAGCCATTCATGTCCGACGTCGTCGAGATTCGTTTGACGTTCGACAGCGTACGGAATTGCCCTTCGGCGGGGATGGCGATTTCTTTTTCAACCTGCTCCGGGGTCGCGCCGACATACGGGATGTAAACGCCAATAAACGGAAACTCGATCTTTGGAATGAATTCGATTGGAATCCGTTGCAGGGAAATCAAGCCCAGCCCAAGCATTGTCACGATCACCATAAGCACCGTGATGGGGCGTCGCAGGGCGAAGTCGGGGAGCGAAAATCTCACGCCTCGTCTCGGCCTCCAAATAGATCGTACACCATC
>JAJDAB010000369.1 GCA_029262095.1 Candidatus Hydrogenedentota bacterium | reverse complement strand
TGTGGAACCGAATCGAGTAGCGGCGTTTCCCAGAGTGTTTTACCAGTTGCACGATCAAGGCACATCACGCCAAAAGTGTACGACACCGTTGGTGTCTTTGTGAAAATCTCCCGACCGGCTTCTTCTTGCGAGGGTACTTTCGCATCCGGGTCTTCCGCGGTAGCCACCGCGAATTGAATAAAGATTTTGTCTCCCCAGATGATGGGCGTGCAATCCCCAGCATCCGGCATTTCGACTTTCCACTTGACGTTCTCCGTCTCGCTCCATGTCGTTGGCGGATTGCCTACCGTCGCGACACCAGTGTTATCCGGGCCACGCCAGGTCGGCCAGTAGTTGTCCGCCGAATGCGCGATTGAGCTCAGCGCGAACATTCCCGTAAGTAGTGTCATCAATACTCGCTTGTTCATAATCGGATTCCTTAGGTGTAGAACGGCCCTAACAGTAATCGTGCATTGTAGAAGAACGACTCGTACATCAACAATTTAAACTTCTTACTCCACGTCCGGTACATCGTGGTTGGCGTTGGCGAGGGATCGGCGTTCATACCCAATACCCCGCAAATCGCCATTGCGCGTTTCATGTGCAGCGGATCGGACACGATGAGCGCGGTTTCCATACCTTGCGTTTCCATGATGGTCTGCGCTTCCTGAAGGTTTTCCGATGTAATGGTAGAGTTTTCCTCGATCAGGATTTTCGCTTCAGGAACGCCTTTAGCTATCACGAAATCTTTCGCCGCCTGGCTGTCGGAAATTTGTTGACCATCGCCATACCCGCCGGTCAGGATTATCGTTGGCACCTTTCCTTCCTCTAGCAGCCACATCCCGTGGTTCAACCGCTCCACGAATACGGCCGAGAGCTTTCCGTTCGCCGTACCGGCGCCGAGCACAATGGCAACATCGGCTGGCGTATCAACGTACGTTTCCGAAAATCGGACAACTTCATAGGTGTTGAACGCGACAAACGCCATGAACGCCGCGATACACACTAATACGATTACCGAAATGCGTTTTCGAGTTTTCGTCATGCTTCCCGAATATTATTTATGGATTCGACTATTGCGCCGCAATGCAATAAAGGCTTTTCGCACCTTTTAGGTACATGACATCTCCGATGATGACTGGCGAAGCATCGAATACATCGTCGAGAGTGTTGCTCGCAACGATTTCAAATGAGTCTGAATGTTTCACCACCGTGAAATTTCCTTCGCGATCCGAGAAGTAAACGTTTCCGCCTGCGCCGACCGGTGAAGCATATACCGTGCGCATACCATCGAGCTTTTCATCAACGAAGTATGGTTTGCCGGTTTCGGCGTTGTAGCACGAAATCACCGCCCTATTGCCGGTATTCACGTAAAGTTTTTCGCCATAGAGTAGGGGAGAGGGGACATATGGCGTGCCCTTTTCCACTTCCCATTTGATTGCATCCGTGTCTGTTAGGTCGCCTGTATGGCCCAATTCTATTGCCTTCAACGCAGAGCCACGGAAGCCGCTCGTGCAATAGACATTGCCGAACCCGTGAACCGGTGTGGGGATGGCGTTCAGCGTCATGCCCGCGCATTCCCAGATTTCGTCACCGGTCTTCGCGTCGTAGCTGGTGATACGGCGCGTCGCCGTCGCGATGACTTGCCATTGGCCTTCTACTTCGATGGTCAAAGGTGTCGCCCAGGAAGTCATTTCCTGGCGATCCTTTTCCCAAAGTTTTTCGCCGGTGTCTTTGTTGAAAGCGTAAATTTTGGACTGGCCTTCGTGATCTTGCACAACGATTACTGCGTCACCGGCCAATGCGGGGGAGCTGCCTTCGCCAAAGCGGTTTCGGATTTTCATCTGGACGAGGTCTGCACTCCATTGGAGGTTGCCGTCAAGGTCGTAACAGTGCAGACCTCGAGAACCAAAACTGGCCCACAACTTTTCGCCATCGGTGACCGGCGAATACGATGCATGACTTCCGGTTGGGTGATGTCCTTCATGCGGCACTTCTTCGCGCGCAGTTTTTTCCCAGAGAACTTCGCCTGTGTTCCGGTCCATGCACACGACATTGAAATTCCAAGGGACCGTCGGGGCCGGGCCACGCGGCGGTCCACGTCGTCTACGGCCTTCCGGCGCAGCTTCCGGTTCAGCCGGTTTCGTTTCTTCGGCGGACGGGACAGCCGTTTGAATAAATAGTTTGTCGCCCCAAACGATGGGCGTTGAACTGCTCAGACCGGGAAGGTCGACTTTCCACTTCACGTTTTCAGTTTCGCTCCACTCCGTCGGCGGGTTGCCTTTCAGCGCCACACCGTTCGGTGTCGGACCTCGCCAAGTCGGCCAATTGTCGGCCACATCCAGGCCAGCGGCCAAACCTGAAAACGCCAGGCATGCCCCAACCAATATGGCATATCCCCGAATCTGCATTTTGTAGTCCCTTCGTCGATAAATGTTGTTGAAAGCGCCGTATTAGCAGTGCCCTAACTGTAAACAAGGTTACACAGTTCTATATTCAGCGCGGCATGAATTTGAGCCCAAATTAAACGAAATAGGGGCTATTCGTCCCGTAGAGCGTCTGCGTCGTCCTTCCGAAATCCGGCCAGAATCGCCATACCCATGCAGGCCGCACAGGTCATCACGACCAAGACCGCCAATCGCGCCTGCGTCCCAAAAGCGACATCGGTGTTCGCTGACATCAGGGCGGGAATCATCGATACGATTGCCGCCACTCCACCAATCGCGAGGCCCGCAAGCATAAGCGTCCCATATTCCGAGAACAACGCACGGTATACCGGTCCGCGGCTGAACCCCAAGGCTTGCAACATGGCCAATTCGCCGCGGCGTTCGAACAAGTTGCGGAGGACAACGACGGCCATGCCGATACTCCCGATGGCCAATCCAAGTCCGCCCAACACGAGAAACATCGCGAGATAAGTCGACTCGACCGCGTAAAACTCGAGGACACGATCGACCGCAGGGATTGTATCCAACCCAAATCGATCGAACCGGCGGCCAAATGTAGCGATGACATCGCTGGTCCTATCCCCCGGTGCGTCGATCAGAAACATTCGATGACCATCTTCTGACGGAAACAATCGCGTAAACACGTCCTGTGAAATTAGGAGACTCCCCTGAAATACAGAAAGGCGCATCGGTAATTGACCCACCAACTTGATAGGAACTTCATTGCCAGCCTCGTCTATGTAGATGAGTACGTCGCCCTTGTCCACGCCGGTTTTCTTCTTGAGTGTCCACAACGCGGTATTTGCATCCCCAACAAGCGCGGGTATCACGCCGTCCGGCAATTCCGTGTTGAGCAACGCCCACGTCTCGTCGTCACCCTCCGATACGAATGCGCCACGATCTGCCATCTCAGCGACGTTTACGCCCAGTAACCGAGGTGTTTGCGCTTGGTTCAGGTTTAGGCAACTCGCGTCATCGCCGTCCCGTACTTTGATCGCGGTCGTCGTCACAGACCCGTCGTCGATTTCTCCAGCCGGATCCTCCAGCAGCGGAAACGTTGCATCCGCCAGCAGTGCGAATCCGCCCGTACCGGACGCCCTATCATCTGCGTGCGCCACCATATCTTCTTGCATCGAAGACACCGCGAAAACGAGAAAGCATCCACAGGCCAACAACGATACGACCGCCAGACTACGGCCAGGACGGCGCGACAAGTTGAGGACTGCGAGCGTCCCAACCGCGAACGATTCAGGGCTCCGGTTACGCTGCAATCGTACAATCGCCAACCGAAAAAAGAGGACGCCGGACAACAACAGCAAAGCGCCCGCGCCAAAGAATGCCGGCGCTGCATTACCCATTTCGATCACGAACGAAGAACCGACAATCGTAAACGCCAATAGCGCACAAACGCCGGGCAGTACGCGCGCCACGACGCCGTTTGTTTTGGTCGGCCCCGACGTATCGTCCTGTGAGAAATTCATAGTGAGTAGATCGCGTGTCGTCCGCTTGAAAAGGCCACGAAGAACCCACCACATCGCGGCCATGGCGCATACCAACGTAATGACCGCGCCCAGGAGTAGCGTCGTTGTTTCGGCATGGTAGAGAATCGCGGCATTTGCAACTGCGCCCTGCCAGTATTGACCGAGTCCGTAGATCAGCGCGCGTGTATAAAACGTCCCCAGCAGCGCGCCGCCCGCGACGCCGACCAGCGCGATGATAAATCCCTCGCCGAGTATGAGCCGCCGAACGGTTTTCGTGGGATATCCCAACGCTTGAAGCGTCCCCAACTGCGATGCGCGCTGTTGCACGCCGAATACGAACAACATCCCGGTCAGTAAGAGCGCCGCCACGATGAGAAAGAAACTCATTCCCAAAAATAGGCCGCCGAAATCCATCGCGCCTGATACGGCCATCGCCGCTTGCTCGCCTACGGGGATGAAGAAAAGCCCAAGTAGCGTCGGGTCCATTTCATCGCGCAGCGATGTCTTCAGTTCGTCTGCGGTCGCTTCAGTGTCAACGTATCGAACAGATGTTAACCCGCCGAAACGGTTCTGCCACATGGCTTGACCGGCAGCGAGCGTCACAAATGCCTTGGGCGTCTGCCGATATTCGTCCCAATACGCTTCATTGGACTCGTCGTTCAACAGCTCCTCGTCCATCGGCATACCGACGTCCCATTCCGCGCAACTTTCAACATCGCTCAAGCCGGGGAAAACGGGCATGAGCTCGCGATCGGTCTCAAGGTCGGCCATTTCTCGAATGCTGTGGACGGTGAACGCGCGCGATGCTTCCGTAAACTCGTTCGAAGCCTGTAACACCGCGTACTTAAGCGTCACGGTATCGCCGATATCAGCACCCAGTTCATTCGCGGCCCAGCGATTGATAACGATTTCATCGTCGCCCATGCCGTCCGGTACCGAACCCGCCACACCAAAGAAATACGGCGTCAATTTTTCGCCGTGGCCCATTGATGTGACGAGGTACGTTAAGATGCCTTGTGCGCCTGGCAGTGCTGAACCCGCCCGAGCGGTTTCCTCGCTCAGGAAAATTCGGTCCGACTCCAATTGCACGACGCCCTGGTCGTGCGCGCGCATTTGCAG